>JAJFGM010000574.1 GCA_021776145.1 Kiloniellaceae bacterium
GAATGCGGAACGTTTGGTTCGACGGGGACTTGTCCCCCGCAGACGCGACCTGCACGGCGAATGCCGATAGCGCGCCGACCGCCAAAATGGGGGTCCATCTAATCTTTAACATAATGCTTTCTCCAAGAAAATGTGTCTCTATCCAAACATACCCCGTCCATCACAAGACGGACGGGCGTTTCGCCGGAGCGATTCCTCCACGTGCAGTGACGCGAAGGAAGTCCTCCAACAATATCTGCGTACGACGGCAGGACGGCTCACCGTCCTCCGTTGGTTGGCGCTGGCGACTGGCAGCTAGACGCGACACGCACCGACGTCGCAAGCCGGGCGTTGTGGGCCATGCAGTCCGGACAGGGCTGCTCGCCCGAGATCGCCGAGATCGGTGTGATGCACGGAAGCCTGCGAGACCGCTCGCGCATCATCGCGGCCACCAAACCGATGCGTACACGCACGTCCGCCAGCGGCAGCGAATGCCCCAATACCACACCGGGCTTACACTTCTCTCGCCGTCATTTCCGTTCGCAAGAGGGCAGCCTGTGGTCTCAAGCAAAAAAAAGCCGACGCGCACGAACACCCGCAGGTATTCACGCACGTCGGCTTACTCTATGACGGGCCCCCCGGGAAAACCCGGAGTGCCTTTCAGTTAGTCATCCGAAAAAACATCGGAACGGGCTAGCGATCTACATCCCATTCGCGGACTGTATGGTACTCTACTCCGTCCGGTAATGCAAGGGAAATCTTGTTAAGATCTTGCGAATTCGTTCAATAACGTCTAATTTGCTCCTCAGAGGCGAAAAAACCACGCTTCGGTCACTTTGCAAAGCGAACTGCGTAGACCGCTTCCGGAGTACCGCCGAGGACGGGAGGTGTGACGATGAAGACGAAGGGAGAAATCGAAGGCGCAATCGCGGAAGGCATAAGTCGCTTTGAGCAGGAGTTTATGGGTCGAGGCCCGAAGGACATCCACGCCTTCCTGGTCGGTGAGCAGATCATTCACGTAAAGTGTGAGGAGAAGCGGGTCGCCTTTCTCGGTGAGTCGATAAAGCTCGTTGATTACGTCGACGTCACGCGAGAGCTGCGCGAGGGGGAAGCCCAGTTGTTCGAGCACATCCGCGACGCCGCTGCGTGACAGTGGCATTACCCGAAACGATGTTCCGCCACTTTGGGGCTTGCCCCAGCCGAGGGTGTCTAGCCACTGCTTGGATCCGGAGTGGCCGGCGAGCTCGCGCGCAGAGATCACAATTCGCAAATTCTCGGAAGGGTTGCTCGGCAGTACGGTTGTATCGACATGCCAACCACGCGCCTCATCGAGTCCATCGAGTACGATAAGACAGGGAATCTCCTTCCTCTCGATGCAGTCCAGATACTCGATAGTCTTCTCCCTGTAGTACGCTGCGGGGTCGGAACGGGGTTGCGGGAGTTCTTCGTCGACGATTTCAGCGAGGCGGGCTGCGAATGCGTTGTAAAATGTCGAAGCCTGATTGGTCTGGTACCGAATGCTGATAGGAACGAAGACCAGGTGATGATTGGTCACAAGCTGATCGACCCACCGAACCAGGAGCGCAGTTTTCCCCCGGCCGGCCGGCGCGGTTATCAGCAGGTTGTTGGAGTCAAGATCGGCTTTCAGGACCGCGTTGCCACCGGTCTCCGTCGCCTCCTTGCGTGTCTTGCGGTTGGTGCTGAGCCACCAATTGAGAGCTTCGATCTCGTCCTGACGCCCCCCGAACGGGACTGGCCGTTCGAATGTTCCCAGGTAGGTATGGACGAATCGCTCGATCGTGCCGGCCAGCGACACCGCCTTGAGCGCGACGCCAAAGTGAACGTTGAAGTCCCGACCGACACTAACCCGTCCTAGTTCGACGGCGGGCGCCGCCCCTGCACCACCCGCCGTTACGCTTTTGGGTCGTCGATATCCTTCGATCCGTCGCGTACGTTGTCGACTATGAAGTCCTGTCCGATCTTCGCCTTGCGAGCTCGCATCACCTGGCGGACCGATTCGATGTTCGTCATTTTCAGGTCGCGGGCGACTTCAAGTTCGTCGAAGTCGAAGAGTGACTCCGCCTTTGGATTGCCGCGAAGCTCGGCAATCGCATCCAGGAGTTTTTGGGCCATTTCCTGCAACTGTTCATCCGCGCCGATGCCGCCATCCTGCAGGCGCTTGGCGAGCACGGCTTGCTCGAGTTCATCGGACGGCGCGGTCTCGATGTTCTCTACTGCGTGTGTCGCCGCTTCGCATTTCTGAAGGACCAGTTTCTTCAGTGCGCCATAGGCATCCTTTATCGCCGTCGTTGCAATTTCTTCCGTTGCGGCAACGGCAGCTGAAACCAACGCTGCCACAATGGTCGCTGTCACCGGTTCCATGCGGGCCTCCGTAACCTATCGCGATCCCGCGTTCTCCGCGGGGGATTTGTTCGGGTGTTGAATTGGCCAGACTATTTTCATTGTGAAAGTATAGTCCCAACAAGAATTGGTTGCATAGGCAATGTCACTCTAAGCTGTGTTGGCCGAGGCTTGTGAGCAGGACAAAGTCCGCGCAAATTGCTTCCGAAAAGATGCCGTCTGGAAGCTGTGACACTGCGACCGGGGTTCCCCGTCGCAATCCTGTCCCGTTACTAGCGGAAAGGTATCATCGCGCCGTCAAGGGTGTCTGCCGCTCTACTGGCCGAAGCGATCACTCTCAGGGGCGTCGGTGACAGCGAATATTTGGCGGTTTGGCGATGGCTAACTTTACGTTGAGATTGGCTGCTGAGATTGCAGGCGGCACAGGCAACGGGCTCCGCCACCGAAGGACGGTCGAATGCCTCCTCTGCAGAGGTCTCATCCCCAATCCATAATCACCTTGCCGGACTGGCCGGAGCACATGATGTCGAAGGCGGTCTGGAAGTCGTCGATGGCGAAGTGGTGGGTGAGGATGGGCGTCAGGTCGAGGCCGCTTTGGATCATGGCGCTCATCTTGTACCAGGTCTCGAACATCTCGCGGCCGTAGATGCCCTTGAGGGAGAGGCCCTTGAAGATGACCTGGGTCCAGTCGATGGCGGTCTCCTCCGCCGCGATACCGAGCAGGGCGACCTTGCCGCCGTGGTTCATGACCCGGATCAGATCGCGAAAGGCGCTGGAGTTGCCGGACATCTCCATGCCGACGTCGAAACCCTCGACCATGCCGAGTTCGGCCATGACCTCGTCCAGGCTGGTCTCGATGACGTTGACGGCGCGCGTCGCGCCCATCTTGCGCGCCAGGTCGAGACGGTAGTCGTTGACGTCGGTGACGACGATATGGCGGGCGCCGACATGGCGGGCGATGGCGGCGGCCATGACGCCGATCGGCCCGGCGCCGGTGATCAGCACGTCCTCGCCGACGAGGTCGAAGGACAGCGCCGTGTGGGTGGCGTTGCCGAGGGGGTCGAGGATGGCCGCCAGGTCGTCGGTGATGACGTCGGGCAAGTGGAAGGCGTTGCGCGCCGGGATCGCCAGATATTCGGCGAAGGCGCCGGGGCGGTTGACACCGACGCCGAGGCTGTTGCGGCAGAGATGCTGCCGGCCGGCGCGGCAATTGCGGCAATGACCGCAGGTGATGTGGCCCTCGCCCGAGACCCGCTCGCCGACCTTGAAGCCGGCGACCTCGCTGCCGAGCTCGACGATCTCGCCGGCGTATTCGTGGCCGACGACCATCGGCACCGGGATCGTGCGTTGCGACCAGTCGTCCCAGTTGTGGATGTGCACGTCGGTGCCGCAGATCGCGGTCTTGCTGATCTTGATGAGGACGTCGTTGTGGCCGACGCTCGGCTCGGGCACGTCATCCATCCAGATGCCGGGTTCACGCTTGGCTTTTACGAGGGCTTTCATGGGGCGCGGGCCTTTTGTCGGGTTGCGGGGATGTGGGTTGGCGGCATTTTAGGTGGCATCAGGCAATGACCGAAAGCGCGCGTCCGACCGTCTCGAAGGCCGTCAGCGCCCGCTCGAGGTGGGCGGGTTCGTGCGCCGCCGACATCTGGGTGCGGATGCGGGCCTGGCCGCGCGGCACGACGGGGAAGGAAAAGCCGGTGACATAGATGCCTTCGCCGAGCAACCGGGCCGCCATCTCCTGGGCCAAGGGCGCCTCGCCGAGCATGACCGGGATTATGGGATGTTCGCCGGGCACCAGGGTGAAACCGAGCTTGGCCAGGCCGTCGCGGAAGTGGCGGGTATTGGTCTTCAGCCTGTCGCGCAGCTCGCCGCTTTCCTCGAGCAGGTCGAGCACGGTCAGCGAGGTCGCGGCGATGACCGGTGCCAGGCTGTTGGAAAAGAGGTAGGGGCGTGAGCGCTGGCGCAGCCAGTCGACGATTTGCGCCGGGGCCGCGGTGTAGCCGCCCGAGGCGCCGCCCAGCGCCTTGCCGAGGGTGCCGGTGAGGATGTCGACGCGGTCCATGACGCCGCAGTGCTCGGGAGTGCCGCGGCCGCCCGGCCCCATGAAACCTACGGCATGGGAATCGTCGACCATGACCAGGGCGTCGTGGCGCTCCGCCAGGTCGCAGATGGCCGGCAGGTTGGCGATGATGCCGTCCATGGAAAAGACGCCGTCAGTGGCGATCATGCGGAAGCGGCAGTCGGCGGCGGCCTTGAGCTGACGTTCCAGGTCGGCCATGTCGTTGTTGGCGTAGCGCAGGCGGCGCGCCTTGCAGAGGCGCACGCCGTCGATGATGCTGGCGTGGTTCAGGGCATCGGAGATGATCGCGTCCTCTTCCCCCAGCAGGGTTTCGAAGAGGCCGGTGTTGGCGTCGAAGCAGGAGGAATAGAGAATCGTATCCTCGCTGCCGAGAAAGCCGCTGATGCGCGCTTCCAGGGCCTTGTGCTCTTCCTGCGTGCCGCAGATGAAACGCACCGAGGACATGCCGTAGCCGTAGCGCTCAAGCGCCGCCTTGGCCGCCGTGACCAGGGCCGGGTGATCGCTGAGGCCGAGATAGTTGTTGGCGCAGAAGTTGAGCACCTCGTGGCCGCCATCCTCGTGACCGCCATCCTCGTGACCGCCGCCCCCGGCGACGGTGATGGCGGCGTTCTGCGGCGAGGTGATGACGCGTTCGGCCTTGTAGAGCCCGGCCTCTTTCAGAGCCGCGAGTTCGCCGTCGAGATGATCGACCATTGCCTTCGACATGGATCTTTTCCTTCTTGGCCGAATTGCCGCCCTGAAGCGCGGCCAGGACTTGCGGAGCTGGACATATGACATAAGTAGTAGCGTGCTTAACGAGATATTATAGTGCTCGTGCCAAGCGTCTTCCAACAGTGCTCACCGCGCCAGGAGATGTTGTCAATGCCCGCAGATCTGTCCCGGCCGCCGCGCGCCAAGAAAGTCCCGCAGACGCAGTCCTTGCACGGCGTCGGCCGCGACGACCCCTATGCTTGGCTGAAGGACGAAAAGTGGCAGCAGGTCATGCACGATCCGGCGGTTCTGGATCCCGCGATTCGCGCGCATCTGGAGGCCGAGAACGCCTATACCAAGTCTGTCATGGCGCCCGTCACGACCCTGACCGAACGGCTCTTCGCCGAGATGAAGGCGCGCATCAAGGAAGACGACAGCAGTGTGCCGAAGAACGACGGCCCCTTTGCCTACTACCAGCGGACCGTCACCGGTGGCCAGCACCCGGTGTTCTGCCGTCACAGGCGGGCGCCCGGCGCGGATGGGAGTGGCGATCCCGGTGCCGAAGACGTCCTGCTCGACGGCAATCTCGAGGCCGATGGCCTGGATTTCTTCAAGGTCGCGGCCTGCCGTCACAGTCCGGATCACCGCCGGCTAGCTTACGCCGTCGACAGCAACGGGTCGGAATACCACGAGATCCGCGTCAAGGACCTGGAAAGCGGCGCGCTGCTGCCCGACCGTTTGCGGGATGCCCAGGGCGAGGTTGTCTGGTCGGCGGACGGCGCCTTCCTATTCTATACGGTTCTGGACGCCAACCACCGGCCCTCGAAAGTCTTTCGCCACCGCCTCGGCAGCGACTCCGATACCGATACGCTGGTCTACGAAGAGCCGGATCCCGGTTTCTTCGTCAATCTCGGGGAAAGCGAGAGCGGCCGCCTGGTCATCATTTCGGCGCACGATCATACGACCTCGGAGGTACGGCTGATCGACGCCGCCCGGCCGGAAGCGCCGGCGCGTCTGGTGGCGGCACGCGAATCCGGCATGCAGTACGACGTCAGCGAATATTGGCTCAGCGAATACGAGGCAAGCGGCGCGGCGGACGGCGCGGGCGGTCGGCTGCTGATCCGCACCAACGCCGATGGCGCCATCGATTTCAAGATCGTCGAGGCGCCGCTGGAGGCGCCGGAGCGGGCCAACTGGCGCGACTGGCGGGCACACGAGGAGGGCCGGCTGATCCTCGAACTGCTCGCTTTCAAGGACTTCGTCGTGCACCTCGAGCGGGTTGCCGGTCTGCCGCGCATCGTGGTGACGCGCTGCGCCGACGGCGAGGTGCACGAGATCGCCTTCGAGGAAGAGGCATACGACCTCGACATCGTGCCGGGTTTCGAATTCGATTCCACGACTCTCCGTTTTGCCTATTCGTCGATGACAACGCCGCTCAGGGTCTACGACTACGACATGGCGACGCGCGAACGGGTGCTGCGCAAGGAACGCGAGGTGCCGAGCGGCCATGTCCCCGCCGATTATGTGACGCGGCGCATTTTCGCGCCGGCTGGCGACGGAACCCAGGTGCCGGTTTCGCTGCTCTACCGCAAGGGCACGCCACTTGACGGTTCGGCGCCCTGTCTGCTGTACGGTTACGGTTCCTACGGCCTGTCCATGCCGGCGTCCTTCTCGACCAACCGTTTGAGCCTGGTCGACCGCGGCTTCGTTTACGCCATCGCCCACATCCGGGGCGGCATGGAGGGCGGCTACCGCTGGTACCTCGACGGCAAGCTGATGCGCAAGAAGAACACCTTCAGCGACTTTATCGCCGCCGCCGAGGCCTTGATCGCCGAGTCCTACACCAGCGCCGGCCATATCGTCGCCCAGGGCGGCAGCGCCGGCGGCATGCTCATGGGCGCCGTCGTCAATCTCAGGCCCGAGCTCTTCCATGCGATCGTCGCCGAGGTTCCCTTCGTCGACGTCTTGAACACCATGTGCGACGCCGACCTGCCGCTGACGCCGCCGGAGTGGCCGGAATGGGGCAATCCGATCGAATCCCGCGCGGCCTACGACTACATCGCCTCCTACTCGCCCTACGACAACATCGAGGCCAAGGCCTATCCGGCAATCCTGGCGACCGCCGGTCTCACCGATCCGCGCGTCACCTATTGGGAGCCGGCGAAGTGGGTGGCGCGCCTGCGCGAATTGAAAACCGATGCGCAGCCGCTGTTGTTGAAGACCAACATGACCGCCGGACATGCCGGCGCCGCCGGTCGCTTCGACAAGCTGGAAGAGGTCGCCTTCAACTATGCCTTCGCGCTGATGATCTCACAGCGCGCCGATGCCGCCTGATTGTCTAATTGGTTAGAGGGCGCCTCAACCCTTCCTTCAGGCTTCTGTTCCGCCTTTACGCCCTCAACCGCTCGTTGGCCGGGTCGTAGACCGGTTCGGCGAGCACGGTCGCCGGCCGGCTTTCACCGAGGATCATGATCTCGAAGCGGCTGCCGGGTGCGGCGAAGGCCGGCTCGACATAGGCGAAGGCGAGGCTCTTGCCGGTGGCGTGGCCAAAGCCGCCCGAGGTGCTGATGCCGATGCAGCGTTCGCCGTCGAGGATCGCTTCGCCGCCGACCGGGTCGGCGTCCTTGGCCTCGACCTCGATGTAGACGAGCTGGATCTCGACGCCGGTCTGCTTGCGCTGCAGGGTCGCGGCGCGGCCGGTGAAGTCGTCTTTCTTCCAATCGACGAAACGCTCCATGTCGGCCTCGATCATGGTGATCTCGTTGGTCAGCTCGGCGCCCCAGCCGCGATAGCCCTTTTCCATGCGCAGGCTGTTGACGGCATAGGCGCCGAAGTTGGCGATGCCGAATTCGGCGCCGGCCCGCATCAGGGCATCGTAGACCTCGAGCATGCGATGCATGGGCAGGTGCAGCTCCCAGCCGAGTTCGCCGACATAGTTGACCCGCAGCGCCCGCAGCGGCACGCCGGCAACCTCGATCTCCTTGGCGGTCAGCCAGCGGAAGGTCTCGTTGCCGAGGTCGGTCTCGGTGAGCTTGGCGAGGAGGTCGCGCGAACGCGGTCCGACCAGGACCAGGACGCCGAAGTCGTCGGTGACGTTCTTGACCGTCACCTCTTCGCCGTCCTGGATCGAATGCACCAGGTGGTCGCGGTCGCGCAGTTCGGCGGCGGCGCCGGACAGCAGGTAGAAGCGGTCGTCGGCCAGGCGCGTCACGGTCACTTCACCGTTGATGCGGCCCGCCGGCGATATCAGATGGGCCAGGCCGATGCCGCCGGCGCGGCGCGGCATGCGGTTGGCGCAAACCCGGTTGAGGAAGGCTTCCGCGTCGCCGCCGCTGACCTCGTATTTGGCGAAGCTGGAGAGGTCGAGCAGGCCGACACGCTGGCGCACGGCCTGACATTCCGCGGCCACGACCTCGAAGGTGTTGTTGCGGCGGAAGCCGAAGTCTTCCTCGCGGCCGTCCGGCGAGAACCACTTCGGGCGCTCCCAGCCGAAGACCTCGGTGTGCACCGCGCCCTGGGCCTTGAGTTTTTC
>JAJFGM010000575.1 GCA_021776145.1 Kiloniellaceae bacterium
GTCGGTGCCGGGGATATAGCTGCCGGCCGGCGCGAAAACGCCGATCATGCCGGTCTTGGCGTTGGGCGCGCCGCAGACGACCTGCACGTCCTGGCCCGCCAAATCGCCGCCGGCGACCTCGACGATGCAGACCCTGAGGCGATCGGCGTTGGGGTGCTGGCGGGCCTCCTTGACGCGCGCCGTGGTGAAGGGGGCGAGGGCCTCGGCGCGGTTCTCGACGCCTTCGACCTCTAGCCCGATCATCGACAGCTTGTCGACGATCTGGTCCAGTGAGGCCGCGGTCTCAAGATGGTCTTTCAACCAGTTGAGGGTGAATTTCATGACTTACATTCCTCGCACTAGGCTGGGCACTTCGAGGGGTGGGAAGCCGAAGTGGCGCAGCCAGCGCAGATCGCTGTCGTAGAAGAAACGCAGGTCGGGAATGCCGTACTTGAGCATGGTGATGCGTTCGATGCCCATGCCAAAGGCGTAGCCCTGGTATTTGGTGGAATCGATGCCGCAGTTCTCCAGCACCTTGGGGTGCACCATGCCGCAGCCGAGGATCTCCAGCCAGTCCGAACCGGCGCCGATCTTCAACTGGCCGCCTTCCTTGCTGCAGCCGATGTCGACTTCGGCCGAGGGTTCGGTGAAGGGGAAGAAGGAGGGGCGGAAGCGCAGCGGCAGGTCGTCGACGCCGAAATAAGCGCGGCAGAAGTCGGTCAGCGTGCCCTTGAGGTGACCCATATGAGTGGCCTCGTCGATGACCAGGCCCTCGACCTGATGGAACATCGGCGAGTGGGTGGCATCGTGGTCGGCGCGGAAGGTGCGGCCGGGCACGATGATGCGGATCGGCGGCTCGGTCGTCTGCATGGTGCGGATCTGCACCGGCGAGGTGTGGGTGCGCAGCACCTTGCGGTCATCCTCGCCGTCACCGGGCATGTAGAAGGTATCGTGTTCCTGCCGCGCCGGATGGTCGGGTGGGATGTTGAGCGCGGTGAAATTGTGGAAGTCGTCCTCGATGTGCGGCCCCTCGGCGACGCTGAAGCCCATTTCGCCGAAGATCGCCACCAGCTCTTCGAGGGTCTGGCTGATCGGATGAATGCGGCCGACGATCCCGGGCCGCGCCGGCAGCGTGACGTCGATGGACTCCGTTGCCAGCCGGGCTTCCAGGGCTGCCGCCTCGAGCAACTCGCGGCGCGCCTCGATGGCGACGGCGATTTTGTCCTTGGCGCGGTTCAGTGCCTGGCCGGCGGCGCGCCGTTCGTCCGGAGACAGCCCGCCCAGGGTCTTCATCAACTGAGTGATTTCGCCCTTTTTGCCGAGGGCCCGGACTCTCGCGGCCTCCAACGCCTCGACGTTCTCCGCCGCTTCGACCCGTTCAAGGGCCTGGCGTTGCAGCTGCTCTAGGTTCTCCATGGCGATCTGCCGGCGGGACGCTGCCGGCTCCTTTGTCTGGGGCCTTTGTCGTCACCGCCCAGCTGGCGTGAACCGGCAGGGCGGTGGGGCCCGGCGGAAGGGGAAAGCCACGCCGGAAACGGCGTGGCAATTCCTTGAGAAATCGACAGGACCTAGGCGCGGGCCGTCTTGGCCTGTTCGGCGAGGGCCTTGAAACCATCCGGGTCGCGCACGGCAATATCGGACAGGATCTTGCGATCCACGTCGATGCCGGCGACCTTCATGCCGTGCATGAACTGGGAATAGGTCAGGTCATGCTGGCGCGCGGCGGCGTTGATGCGCTGGATCCACAGACCGCGGAAAGAGCGCTTCTTGGCCCGGCGGTCGCGGTAGGCGTATTGCAGCCCCTTCTCGACGCGCTCGATGGCGACGCTAAAGACATTTTTGCCACGGCCGCGGTACCCCTTGGCCAGGCGCAGAACCTTCTTGTGACGGGCGTGCGTGGTGACGCCCCGTTTGACTCGAGCCATTTGACGCGCCTCTTATTTCGGGTAGCGGAGGAAGTTACGACGCACGATGCGGGCGTCGACCTCGGCCATGACGGCCGGACCGCGCGTGTTGCGGATCATCTTCTGCGAGCGTTTGCGCATCCCGTGGCGCTTACCGGAGTGGTTCATCAGAACCTTGCCGGTGCCGGTCAGCCGGAAGCGTTTTTTCGCTCCGGACTTGTTCTTCAGCTTGGGCATTTTGCCATCCTTTCGGTAAGAAACGAGACCTTCATGAGCCACCTCGGCATGCCCTTTTGAGCCGGGTCGCCCGTATCGGAAGTCGCGGGGTTATAGCGGCGCGCCTGGGGGAATGCAAGCACTCGCGGTCGTGCCGGCGAAGGCGGCGGACCGCCACCGCCGAGATGCCCGGAGTGGGCAGGCGAGTTGTCCCCGACTTGCCACGGCGGTTCCCGGTGAAATCCGGGGACAGATGATCTAGGCGCCTGAATTCAAACCTAAAATCGGGGCGCGCGACTGTGCGGTCTTTGCCCCGGTTCGGGCCGTGAAAGCGGTTTTACGGCAAGGGCTTACGCGCTAGGTTAGGGGTAGGGCTGGGCCAAGGTCAGGGGCGATAAGGGCAATACGATGAGTGACAGCGCGGCGGGGCTTGCCGCCGGCGGCCCGAAGGCCGCAATCGAAGAGGGTTATTCCACCGGCATCCTGCCGTCGCAGGCGATTCGCGAGGCCATCGCGCGTGGTCTGGTTGCGGCGGACGAGGATATTGCCGATGCGCAGATCCAACCGGCCAGCCTCGATCTCAGGCTGGGGCCTGTCGCCTATCGCGTCCAAGCCAGTTTTCTGCCAGGCCCCGGGGTCACGGTGGCGCAAAAGCTCGACGCCCTGTCCCTGCACCGCATCGACCTCGGTGGCGGCGCGGTGCTGGAGAAGGGCTGCGTCTATATCGTGCCGCTCATGGAAAGTCTCGACCTGAAAAAGCGCCTTTCGGCCATCGCCAATCCGAAGAGCTCGACCGGGCGCCTCGACATTTTCGCCCGTGTCATCACCGACGGCGGCCGCGAGTTCGACCACATCCGCGAAGGCTACAGCGGCCCACTGTGGGCCGAAGTCTCGCCGCGCTCCTTCTCGATCCTGGTCGAGACCGGCGCGCGGCTGGTGCAGCTGCGCCTCAAGCGCGGCTCGCCCCGGGCCGGCGATACGGCGTTGCGGCGCCTGCAGGAAGAAGTCACCCTGGTCGAGGCCGAGGGCCGCGAGGTCGACATCAAGAACGGCATGCTGGCGGTGTCCGTCGACGCCTGTGGGATCGACGGCTCCGACCTGGTTGGTTACCGCGCCAAGAAACACACGGGCCTGCTCGACATCAGCAGGGTCGACCACTACGACCCCGCCGACTTCTGGGACCCCATCCATGTGCGCAAGGGGCGCGGTATCATCCTCGACCCCGACGATTTTTATATTCTCGCCTCGAAAGAGTCGGTGACGGTGCCGCCGGACCATGCCGCCGAGATGATCGCCTACGACACCCTGGTCGGCGAGTTCCGCGTCCACTACGCCGGCTTCTTCGATCCCGGCTTCGGCCACCGCGACAGCGGCGGCGGCGGCAGCCGCGCCGTGCTCGAGGTTCGCTCGCACGAGGTGCCCTTCATCATCGAGGACGGCCAGGTCGTCGGCCGCCTGCTCTACGAGCGCCTGACGGCGTTGCCCGACAAGCTCTACGGTCGGCAGATCGGCTCGACCTACCAGCAGCAGGGCCTGGCCCTGGCCAAGCAGTTCAAGCGCGGCTGAGACCCAGCACTGAAGGCGCCGCAAAGCCTCTGGCTTTGCGAATCACCGGGACTTGCGAGGCCCCTTGTCTGCTGTACGGATGTCCGCGCTGGCGCTGCGGCCGCGGTCTTAACGCGGGGCCATGACCATAGTCATCTGACGGCCTTCCAGCTTGGGGAACTGTTCCACCTTGGCCTGATCCAGCATCTCGTCGCGAACCTTGTGCAGGACCTGGAGTCCGAGCTCTTGATGCACCATCTCGCGACCGCGGAAGCGCATGGTCACCTTGACCTTGTCTCCCTCGCCAATGAACTTGTTGATGGCCCGCATCTTCACGTCGTAGTCGTGCGTGTCGATGTTTGGACGCATCTTGATCTCCTTGACGTCGATGACCTTCTGCTTCTTGCGGGCCTCGTTCTTCTTTTTCTGGGCTTCATATTTGAAGCGGCCATAGTCGAGGATCTTGCAAACCGGCGGCTCGGCGCCAGGTGAGATCTCGACGAGGTCGAGTCCGGCGTCCATAGCCCTTTTGATGGCATCGATTTTGGAGACTACTCCGACGTTTTCACCATCGGCGTCGATCAATCTGACGCTCGGGACGGCAATTTGCTCGTTTACGCGCGGTCCATCTCTGGACGGCTTCAAGTCAAGCGGTGGGCGTGCTATCTCTCATGTTCCTTTCGTTGCCCGTGCCCGCGGGGAGGGCCGGAGTGTCGGCGCTTTCCTGGCGGGCCTCTCAGTGGTCCGCAGACTAGCAGTCATATATGGGGCCACACAATTACTATGTGAGGACCACTGGAACGGCCATTTGCGCCGTCTCGGAGGTCTGCGGGCTCGTGGCGCGTGGCCGCGGATGTTTTCACGGTACTGCCGACGAGGGTTCGGCGGCTTCCGCCAGCAGCTGCTCGATCGCCGCATCGAGGGTCACGACGCTTTGTTGCTTGCCGCCCAGGCGGCGCAGGGCGAGGGTTCCCTCCTCGGCCTCGCGGCGGCCGAGGACGGCGATAACCGGCACTTTCGCCAGGCTGTGCTCACGCACCTTGTAATTGATCTTTTCGTTGCGCAGGTCGACTTGACAGCGCAGTCCCGCCTTGGCGAGGGCGGTGGCGACGTCTTGGGCGTAGGCATCGGCGTCCGAAGTGATGGTGGCGACGACCAGCTGCACCGGCGCCAGCCACAGCGGGAAGCGGCCGGCATACTGCTCGATGAGAATGGCGAGAAAGCGTTCGAACGAGCCGAGGATGGCCCGGTGCAGCATGACCGGACGGTGTTTTTCGCCGTCCTCGCCGATGTAGCTGGCATTGAGCCGCTCGGGCAGAACGAAGTCGACTTGCAGCGTGCCGCATTGCCAGTCGCGGCCGATGGCGTCGCGCAGGACAAAATCCAGTTTTGGCCCGTAAAAGGCGCCTTCGCCCGGGTCGAGGGTGTAGTCGACCCCGGCCACTTCGACAGCATCGAGCAGGGCTTTTTCGGCGCGATCCCAGGTCTCGTCGTCGCCGGCCCGGGTTTCGGGGCGATCCGAGAAGCGCACAGCCATGGAATCGAACCCCAGATCCTTGTAGACCGACTGCAACAGCGCGCAAAAGGCAACCGTCTCGGAATTGATCTGGTCTTCGGTGCAGAAGATATGGGCGTCGTCTTGGGTAAAGGCGCGCACGCGCATCATCCCATGCAGCGCGCCAGAGGGTTCATTGCGGTGGCAGGAGCCGAACTCGGCCATGCGTAGCGGTAGGTCGCGATAACTGGTCAGTCCCTGCTTGAAGATCTGCACGTGGGCCGGGCAGTTCATCGGCTTGACCGCCAAGATGCGCTCTTCCGATTCGGCGATGAACATATGCTCGCGGAACTTTTCCCAGTGGCCGGAAGCCTCCCAGAGGGTCCGATCGATAAGCTGCGGCGTCTTGACCTCGACATAGCCGGCGGCTTCCAAGCGCCGCCGCATGTAGCCCTCGACGAGGCGGTAGAGGGTCCAGCCCTTGGGGTGCCAGAAGACCGAACCCGTCGCCTCTTCCTGTTGGTGAAACAGGTTGAGTTCCTTGCCGAGGCGGCGATGGTCGCGCTTTTCCGCCTCTTCCAGCATGCGCAGGTAGGCCTTGAGCTGCTTTTCCGTCTCCCAGCAGGTGCCGTAGACGCGTTGCAGCTGTTCGTTGCGGGAATCGCCGCGCCAATAGGCGCCGGAGACCTTCATCAATTTGAAGGCATGCCCCAACTTGCCGGTAGAGGGCAGATGCGGCCCGGTGCAGAGGTCGAGCCAGTCGCCTTGCCGATAGATCGAGATATCGACGTCCCGAGACAGGGTCTCGATGTGCTGTGCCTTGTATTTCTCGCCGATTTCGGTGAAGAAGCGGATCCCCTCGTCGCGGTCCCAGATCTCGCGCGCGATCGACTCGTTCCGGTCGACGATCTCGTGCATACGCGCTTCCATGGCCTCGAGATCTTCCGGCGTGAAGGGCTCCTTGCGGGCGAAGTCGTAATAAAAGCCGTTCTCAATGGCCGGGCCGAAGGTGACCTGAATATCGGGGTAGAGTTCCTTGGCGGCTTCGGCGAGGACGTGGGCGCAGTCGTGCCGGAGCAGCTCCAGGCTATCGCTGTGGCCGGGCACGACGATTTCGATCGAGGCGTCCGTGTCGACGACTGTGGCGAGGTCGAGCAGGCGGCCGTCGACCTTGATGGCCAGCGCTGATTTCGCCAGGCCAGGGCCGATGGCGGCGGCGATTTCGGCGCCGCTGACCGGGCCGTCAAACTCCTTCTTGCTGCCGTCGGGCAGTATAATGGCAACCATTGGAACCCCTTGGGCCTCTCGTCTGCACCGCCGTTCGCAACCCCGGCGCCTCGGAGGCGGCAATGTAAAAGGAATAGCAGGCCTGTCAAGCAAGCGCGCCGGTCAAGCAAGCGCGCGGGTCGAGCAAGCGGGGCGGGGCGGTCAACGGCCGCGTCGCTTCAGTGACCGCCATCGCCGTAAGCGTTGCCGCGCAGCACCTCGCGGTAGAGCGACAGAGTCTGCGCGCACATTCTGTCCTTGGAAAATTGCTGCTGGACGTTGGCGATGGCCTCTTGCTTGAGCAGCTCGCGGGCCTCGGCGTCGAGTGTGAGCGCGCGGCGCAGCGCCTGGGCCAGGCTGGTTGCGTTGCTTGGCTCGAAGAGGAACGCGGTACGTTCCGGCAGCACCTGTTCGGGCGCGCCACCGTGATTGGCCGCGACCACGGGACGACCCATGGCCTGGGCTTCGCTGACGACGCGGCCAAAACCTTCGGGATCGCTGGACGCCGAGACCACGACATCCGCCAGCATATAGGCCGCCGGCATGTCGTCGCAGTTGTCGAGGATGAAGGCACGGTCGCCGAGGCCGGTGCGGGCGATGATCTTTTCGAGTTCGTCGCGGTAGGCGTTGCGGCCCTGATCGGAGCCGACGAGGGCACAGCAGAAATCAACGTCGGCAAGCTGCTGCAGCGCGTCGAGTAACAGGGTCTGTCCCTTCCAACGGGTCAGCCGGCCAGGCAACAGGATCA
>JAJFGM010000576.1 GCA_021776145.1 Kiloniellaceae bacterium
TCGATGGCCGTGTCGATGGGGTCGCGGACCGGGCTGCCCTTGGCGGTGGCGGCGCGGACCAGGTCCGGGGAGTTGAACATGAAGGGCTGATAGAAGATATCGACGGCGGGAATGTCGCCGACGTAACGGGTCAGCGAGGCGACGCCCATTTCGATGGCGCCGGAGCCGACCGCCTGCGGTACTTCCTTGTCCTTGTAGAGCTGGGCGGAGTCATAGATCTCGACCTTGATCTCGCCGTTGCTTTCGCGCTCTACCTCGTCCTTGAAGAGCACCAGGTTCTGGCCGAGGTGACTCTTCAGCGGCAGTTGCAGCGAAATGCGCAGGGTGGTCTCGGCGGCCGAGGCCGAAACCGAAACGAGGGCCAGGACAGTCAATCCAGCCAACGCGGTGAGGATTCGTTTCATTGCGAGTGCTCCCGTGGTCGGGGGTGATCCCCCGTTATGATCCTGCCGCCGGCGGCGAGGCCAGGCGGCGTTCGAACTTGCGAAGGCGAGGCTACCGGGAATAACAGGGGGTCGCAAGTTGGGGCCGATCAGCTGTCCGCAAGTCGGGTCGTACAGGCCTGGGCGGCGGCCGCCGCGTCGCCCTGGTCCCACAAGCTGGCGGCTAGCGCCACGAAGTCGGCACCGGCGGTCGCGAGTGCGGCGGCCTGGTCGGGGTCCCGCGCCGCAAAGGCGACACAGGGCGGGCTCATGGTCTCTTGCCACCAGGTCAAGAGTTCGGGATCGGCTGCCGGGCCGGAGGCGTCGAGGCTGCCGAAGCCGATGTAGTCGGCGCCGGCATCGCCCGCCATAATCGCGCTGTGGCGCGAGGCGCCGCAAAGCGCACCGAGAATAAGATCCTCGCCGAGGACCTGGCGCGCCGACTTGAGAGCCTTGATCTCGGCCGGACTTTCAGCCGGCAGATGGACGCCGTCGCAGCCCAGTTCGATGGCCAGTTCGGGGGGGCCGTCGAGCAGCACCGCGACGCCGCGCTCCTGTGCGGCCGGCGCCAGATTTGCCGCCAGATCGCGCAAGGTGCCCGCATCCGGCGCGCGCAACAGCAGACAGGCGACCTCGGTCGCCTCCAGCACAACCGTCAGACCTTCAGGCCGTGGGACCGATCCTGCCGCTTCGCGGCGGCCGACGATGAGGTAGAGTTGTGCTGGCAAGCCGGCTTAGTCCCTGCGCTGATTGACCGGGTCCTGATCGACCGGCGAAATGACCGACTTGCCGCTGCCGCCTTGGCGGCCCTGCATGAGGGCCCGCGCCAGGGTTCCCTTGGTGCCGGGTTTGTCGCTTTCGCAACAATCGAGGATCTTTCTGGCGCGTTGTGTGACCTTCAATCCGAGACTCCTGGGCTGGCAGAACAAGGCGGGAGGGGCCGGCACGGGGAACGCAGGACAATAGGCTCGAGTTTCGGCCCTTTGAATAAACGACGGGCGGCCAACTTTCAACGTCTTCGGGCGGCCTTGCGAGGTGCGGCAGGGAATGCGGTGTGTTGCCTGAATGGCTGACCTATTATGCCGGCTGACCTATTCTTGAGCGGAGACGATCGCATGGCCGAGAGCTGCAATCCCGAAAGCTTATGGGCGCCTTTCGGCGCTTTCTCGATGGTGGTTCTGCAGGGTGCCGGTCAGGTCGTGCACCTCAAAGGCCAGGTGGCGCTGGATGCTTCGGGCGCGACCGTCGGTGCCGGCGACATGCGTGTCCAGGTGCGCCAAGTCCTGCTTAACATCGAAGCCGTACTTGCGACGCTGGGCGGAAGGATGAGCGACGTCATCTCGCTGACGCATTACACGACCGACATTCAAGCCTTCATGCAGACCGGTGACATCCGCCAGGAGTTTTTCGCCGCGCCCTACCCGGTGACGACAACCGTCGAAGTCGCCGCTCTCTACGACCCCGACCTGGTGATCGAAATTACCGCGATTGCGGAAATTCCCCAGGCGCGGTTTATTCGCCCCTCTCAGCTTCAATCAATGCACGGTTAGAACAGCTTCGATGACGGCGGCGAGGTCCGGCCGCACCCGTTACTGTCCTCAGGGCACGGCCTTGCCATGCAACTTGTCGGCGTCGGGCCGGTTCCAATAGCGGTTTGGGTTGTTTTTGTCGTCGAGCAACTTTGAGCGGCAGCCCCATCTCTCGTCGACGCGGACGGTCGGCTCTTCGTTGACGTGAACGGCGAAGATTAAATCGAAGGTTTTGCGCAGCAATGCCTGGTCCGGCGGGATGGAAAAGACGACCTGCGAGGCCGGTGTCTGCTGCACGGTGCCTTCGGCGCCGGCGTGCGAGCCTTTCAGCGCGCGAAAGCGCTGATAGCCGTTTTCTTGCACATAGAAACAGTTGTCGTAGGGTCCCTGGACCAGCGGCAGGGCCTGGCCGAGCGCTTCGAGCAGGGGCGCAACGCCGGCCGCCGGAGTATCGATCGTGACGACCCATTCACGTTCCAGCCGGGCCGGCGTCATGTCGAAGCCGTCGAGTTCGTGTTCGTCCGTTATCATGCTTGGCATGATGCTTGGCTTTCGCGGTTTTCAAGCTTCGGCCCGAATGCCGTCTCCACCGGACTGGGCTCTGCCATGCCGTACTTCTCAATCGCGGGCTGGAACTCGTTGTGGCGGCTGCTTTCGGCGAACTCATGCGGGGCGAACGGCAGTGCCACTTTGTCGTAGTTTCTCAGGGCGCATTCCAACTCGGCCCGCTCGCCGGCGGACAGCGTGTGATCCGGCTCGGGCCTGACAATGCGCCGTATCGTCGCCCGCGCCCTTTCCTTGGTCAGAAGATTGGCGATGGTGACATCCTTCAGGCAAAGGCCCCAGGTGCCGTCGGTCACGAAATTCCAGGCATAGTCGGCGCCGCCCGGCCACGGCGACTCGGTTCCGTTGAGGGCGGCGTCGAAGGCGCGGTCGAAGTCGGTGCGCACGATTCCGGCGACCTCTGCAAGGTCGTGGTTCTCGGCCAATCTCATTGCCTTCTTCACCCAGCCGAGTGTCGAACGATGATAGTAGCGCCGCGGTTCCGCCGGCAGGGCGTAGCTGCCAAATGAACTGGTGTAGGTCATTGCCCCGGCAACGACATAGGACGCGGCCGGAATGCACTGCGCGCCCTCGAGCGCGCCTATCCGCTCCGCTGTCGTGCCGGCGCGATCCGCCAAGGCCTGTTGGCTAAGGTATCCCTCTGCCTCGATGTAAGCTTGGGCATCCTGTGCCGTGACTTTGTCCATTTCACTTGTTCCCTCGATTGTCGCTGTTGCGTCCGGTCAAGCCGCGGCCCGGCAAGCTATAAATGATCGATAGATATCGTATTACAATTGTTATACGATTAAAAGCGAAATATATTTGCTAAAACTGTCCGGGACGCCCTTGACCATAGGCCTGCGACGCCACCCGGCAGGATTTGACACGTGGCAAATGTTGCTTCAAAGGCTATCGTAGTATGATTGCGAAACTCGAACTGACCGCGCTTGCGGCCATCCTTAGCGATTCCTCGCGGGTGGCCATTATGCGGGCTCTGCTGGACGGTCGTTCGCTGACCGCCCGCGAACTTTCGCATGGCGCCGGCATCGCGCCGCAGACCGCCAGTTTCCATCTGAACAAGCTGGTCGAGGCCGGCCTGTTGCTGGTTTTGCCGCAAGGCCGGCACCGCTATTTCCGGCTGGCTTCCCGCGAGACCGCCGAGGTCATGCGGACGCTGATGGACATCGCCCCCGACACCGCGGCGAAGCCGGCCGCCAAAAAACAAAACGCCGTGTGTTTTGCCCGCACCTGTTACGGGCACCTCGCCGGCCGTCTTGGGGTCGCCGTCGCCGAAGCGCTCGAAGAGCGGGGCTTCATAAAGCGCAGAGCGGAGGACGATTTTATCATCACGGCGGCCGGCAGCGATTTTCTTGCGCATTTGGATCTCGACGCCGCCGACCTGAGAAAGAGCCGCCGCCGGCTTGCCAGTCAGTGCCTGGACTGGAGCGAACGCCACCCGCATGTCGGCGGCGCGCTCGGCCACGCCATGACGCAGGTGTTCAAGAAACGTCGATGGATCCAGGCGAAGGCCGGAACGCGCGATGTCAGGGTCACGCCGGCCGGACGCGAGGCTCTTCGCAAGCTTTTCGGGATCGATGTCGATCGCCTGGAAGGCGCGTTCTTTGGCGGCGACGGTTAATTCCGGATCGCAACGGCAGTTTGGCGGCGGCCTGTGTCGTGGCCTATTAGACGCGAGAGAGCCATTCACGACACACTGACGTCGGATCCTTGCAGTTGAGCAGGTCCAGACTCTTGAGCGGCCCGGTATGAAGCACGGCGCCGCTGGCGGCGCAGATGTCCAACAACCGCGCGGCGGCACTCTTGCGGCCGGTGAAGCGCAGCTGCGTCAGGCCCTCGCGCAGGCCCGCCAGCACCGGACCCGGCCGATCGCCGCAGTCGAGCAGTCCCTCGATATCCGCCGCCGGCACGCCGGCGCGGGCCTGCTCGACCACGGCCGCAAGCCAGGCCGGACCAAGATAAGCGGCGGCGGCGGGTGCGGTGGCCAACAACAGCGGGCGCCCGACTTCCGCCGCCGCCGCCGCGGCGGCGAGGGCCTGGCCAAGCGAGTGGATGACGACGACGGGTGGAGACTTGGTCATGGAGATCCGCGCGCGGGTCTTAGGTCTTCAACGCCGGGTTCTCGGGCAGCGTCAGCACTATGTTGAAGAGCAGCTTCAGCAGCAGCACGCGATCGAAGTCGTCACGCGGCAGCATGCCGCCGGAAATCGTCGCATTGTGGTCGACGCCTGCGGCGACGATGTAGTGGGTGCCGGGCAGGATGGCGGAATCGACCTCGACCAAGCCGTCGGTCCGCGACTTGCGGCCGTTCGCCCAGGAGTAGACGCGGGCGCCGAGCCCGGTACTGAAATCCTTGGCCTGGTTCGGGGCGATGAACGAGGCATAGCAGAGCACCGCGACCCGTTGCAGAACGTCGTCGATTCGGGTGCGGTTTTTGGCCAGGTAGGCGCGGCGTTCGGCAACGCTCAGGTCGCTCAACGATTGGGACGTGCCGCCGAGGGCCGGCAGCAGAAAATCGGCGGTCTTGCTCAGCAGCCAGTTGTCCAAGGCCCAATCGGCCAGCGGCGAACCGGCGAAGGGTGACTGCAGGGCGATCCAGCACCTGACTTTCTCAAGCGCCCGGTCGTCGGCCCGGACCAGGGCTTCCAGGGCGTCGAGGCCGCCCTTGCTGTGCGACAACAGGCACAAGGGCCGGTCACTCGCGGAAATCTGCCGCAGCAGAATGCGTCCGTTGCCGCGCACGGAACCCTCGGAGTCGGTTTCAGCCATTACGACGTCGATGCCGGCCGCCCGCAGGGCGGCGACCTGCTTGCCGAGAAAATCGAGGAGCCCGGCCTCCGCGGCCGCCCTCGGCGTGTCGGAAAGCCACGAGGGGGCGATC
>JAJFGM010000577.1 GCA_021776145.1 Kiloniellaceae bacterium
TCCGCCTTGCAGGTAAACAATTTCGATTCGGTCAAACGGTTCATATTTCATCAAAGGTGTTCCAGGCACCAAATATTTTCCCAACCTTTCAGGAAAATCCGGATTGACCAACCAAACAGCTGATATCCAGCCCAACCCACAGCAAAACGCGGTTTTCACATCAGGCTCGACTTTGCGCCATGTTGTTTCGATGACCATGGCCGGGGCAATTGGTTTGGTGTCAGTATTTACCGTTGATATCCTGAATCTGTTTTATATTTCAATGCTGGGCGACCAGGTATTGACCGCCGCAGTCGGTTACGCCTCGACCATCATGTTTTTAACAATTTCGATCAGCATCGGATTTACCATTGCTGCAACTGCAATTGTCTCAAAGGCACTGGGAGCCGGGAAATTTGAAGATGCCAGATTCAAAGCGGGTACGATGCTGGTTTATATTATCGTTACCAACACACTCAGTGCAATCATATTATACCCTCTCCTGTCTCCAATCCTGAGCATGCTTGGGGCAAGCGGAAGAACGCATGAGGTGGCACTCAATTTCATGCAAATTGTAACACTGGCTATTCCTTTTATGGGATTTGGCATGTGCTGTTCCGGGCTGCTGCGGGCGATCGGGTGGTCGCGCTGGCGGATCGTCACGATGATCGAAGCAACGTAGAGTACCGCATCGGCGACGCCGCGGTTCTGGGTGATTGAGATGCCGATCGGCACGCCGGTCAGGATCGCGAAACCAACAGCGACCGCGACGATCGAAATGTGCTCAACCGCCAAGCCGCCAATCGCGCCCAAATTGTTTCCGATGAACTGGATCGTTTCCATGTCTCTCCGCCCTTCTATAGCGGCGAGCCGAAGCGGCGCGGGCCGCTTTAGGCAGGGCCGCTTTGGCAGGACCGCTTTGGTAGGAGTGTAATTTTAGACTGAATCGTGGCGGCGCGTATTACGCTCCGCCGTCGTTTCCTTGCGACTAGCCGCCATAATCATCCCAATAGTTCATCGCGGGTGCGCCGGCGAACGATGGACGGTGGTTCGCCAAAGAATGTCTTGAAGGCGTGGCTGAAATGGCCTGGGCTGGAAAACCCACAAAAAGCTGCAATTTTCTCAAGAGATTCAGTCGAATGAAGCAGGCGCGCCCGGGCGACGCGGAGGCGGAGGCGCAGGTAAAATTCCGACGGGCTCGTTCCCAAGGCAGATTCGAACAGCCGTTCCATTTGGCGTTCGGAAACTCCGGCTACCTCCGAGACCTGGCTGATCTTGATCGGATCGGAGAGGTTGTCCTCCATCAAGCGGATAATCGTAACCAGCCTTCGGTCGGTCACGTCATAGCGCCAGCGAACATCCTGACGTTGCCGTTCGGTCGAGGCGCGTACCGGCCCGTGAAGGAACTGCTCAGAGACATCGGCGGCGATTTCCCGGCCATCATGCTCGGCAATCATCGCCAGCATCATGTCCATCCCAGCGATGCCGCCAGCGGCGGTCATCACACCGCGGTCGATACAATAGAGGTCGGCACAGACCTTGATCGCTGGGAACTCCTCGGCAAGCCAGCGCTGCATCTCCCAATGTATCGTGGCACGGTGACCAGCCAGCAGGCCGGCGCGCGCGAGTATCAGCGTGCCGTTGCTGACCGCTCCCAGCATTCCGCGCCCTTCATGACGCTTGCGCAACCAATCGAACACCTTGGGCTCGCGGTAACCCTCGACGTCGAGGCTTGCTACAACGATGGTGAGATCGCAGCGCGGCGAATCCGCCAGCCCGTGCATCGCCGTGATCTCAAGTTTGTTGCCAGCCGAGACCGGGCCTTTTTCCTTGGCAACGATGTGCCAGTCATAGCGGCGCTCGCCCATCATCCGGTTGACCGAGCGCAAGGGCTCGACCGCCGAGCTCAATGCCATCATCGAGAAACCCGGAACCAGGAAGAACGCAACGTTGAAGACCGGCGCGGCCGCGGCTGCAGGCGAGTTTTTTCCCTCGGGGGGCAGGTGCGACGGCATCCACGGATGCTGCCCGGTGATCGGGGATAAGACAAGCCGCTTGCAATTTTCGCCGGGCCTACTTTGATCTGGGTGCTTGTCGTTCCCAGAATTCTCATCCGAGTGGGGTTCGGTCCAGTTTGTGCCCTGAACCGAGTTGGTGTGGAGCGTGCCCGTAGCAAGATTCGAGGATGACGTCAGATCCTGCCGCCCTGCCGGGGTCATTCCTGCATCTTGCTATCGGATCGGCGCAAAGGAAGACAGCGAACCCGTCCCGCGGTGTCGTACACCCTGGCAACAGAGGGTTGAGTTTTCAGGCGGCCAGCCGCTCGTAACGGTGATGCAGGCCGCCCGGTCGAAAGATCGCCGCCCAAGCGGCAGCGGTTTTGCGGTCCGCTTTGCTCAGTTTTCCGGCCAGGGCCTGACGCGGCGCCGTGGCCTCTGCCTGGAATCCCCATTCGCCCGCATTGTTCGTGTTCTCCCGGTCGTCAAGGTGCTTCACGAACGCGACGCTCTGACCGGCCCGGCGGGACAGTTAGATTAGTGGTTGTTCCGACGGTCAATCGCGGACATCCGTCGGACCAGCGATAAGCCGTTCATCCAGATGGTCGCCATGCAGGACCGAGATGTCCCCGGTGGTTTCGAGCACGACAGCCCTGACCTGACCAAGGTCCAGGACATTGGCCTCTCGCAGCTTGGCGACCAAATCATCCCGCGTAACGCGGGTGCGTTTCAACGCCTGTTCGATAAAATCTCCATCGCGCATCAGGACGACCGGCTCGTTTTGGACAATCGCCTCAAACGCGGCGGAAGCCTTGCGCAGGCGGGCGGTAAATCGCTGAACCATGAACAGCGCCAGAATTGCGGCGACGATCTGTAGGAAGCCGGACCCATCGGCCGCTTGCCCTCCGCTCGCGACCAGCGAACCGACCGCAATCGTCATGACAAAGTCAAAATTCGTCATTTTCGAGAAGGAGCGTAGCCCGTTGATCCGAACCAGCACTATGACCCAAAATATTGACAGCGCGCTGAGGATCAAGCCGCGCAAGAATGAATCCATAAACGGATCTGAGGCAATCATCACTGCTTCCGGCTCGCCAGGGTAAATACGTAACGGCGGGCGGAGGGCATGGTTCCAATTAAGGCGTAAAGCACTCCGGTAGCTCGTGAGGATCGCAACATGAAGGTCGCAGGTTCGAATCCTGCCCCGGCGGCCACCTTAACTTGCTGAAACTAGGGTTCACCCTGTTTGATTTACGCGTCTTCGCTGCTGCGAAGAATCGCGTTCAATTGTGTACCAAAGCCGCCAAGACGGTCAGGAGCTTTCTAGCTGACTTGCTTAACGCCCCGCCCACCCGCGAGCCAGACATTGCATGCGGGAGAAATAAACGTTGAATGATCGATATGGGGATAAAGGCGATTGGTAAATCGTTTGATGGCCTCGCTACCGCGCACTTTTTGGATGACATCAGGATCGCCGAATACGGTGATATGGAAATGGTGCAGGGGATTGTCCTGCGCTTCTAGCCAGAGCGACAGCTCAACTTCCGGTACGTCCGCCTTGAAATACGCTAAGAGTTCAGCCGCCGCGGCCTTGCCTTGCTTGACATCACCGTCCGGTTTGAAAAAGTAGTCGTTTACAATTGTCATGCTCATAGCGCCCTCCCGTCTCTCGTTTGTAAGATGACTAATTGTATTCGTCGTGAAGATGCAGCCATTCCATCGTGTATGAAAGTCCGCCTTCGTCCCGTCCTTTGGGCACCAGGTCGAGATAGTGGTAGGCGGTTATGAACATATCGAGGCCCCGTTCGTAGACCGAATAGGTATGAAAAACCGTGCCGTCAGCATCTTTATAGAACACGCTCGCGCCCGGCGCCTCCGTGCTAGGAAAGCCCTGTTTCTTGTAATTGTAGTAGGCTTTTTCGCTATCGATCTCGTCCCGCGTGAAGGAAGCCTGATAGTCGCCATTGAAGTCGCTGTCGTGGGCTGAAACCCACTTGAAAGTCCAGCCCATTCGCTTCCTGAATCCTTCAAGAATTTCCAGCGGCGCGCTGGAAACCGCGACCATTGAAACGTCGCGCTGGTTGAGGTGAACAATGGCCGGTTCAAAGTGATCGGCAATGAACGAGCAGCTCTTGCACCCCGCGTCCCAATCAGGGCCGCTCATTCACGATGTGGTGCGATGGCGAAGGGGGTGATACGGACACTAATATCTGTGCCTTGCTGGATTTCGATCCTCCGAACCGCACGCTGTGGTCTTGGGTGCTCGACGGATCGCAGCACCAGGGCGATACGTCCGTTGAATTCACGGTCGAATCGGTGGCAAGCGGCATCAAGGTCATAAACACCCATACAGGTGATCGCGATCCGGAAACGATTGAAAAGTTCAAGGGTCGGTGGCCGTACAAGCGTAAGCCTCCGACCATGGTAGCGCTCCCACGAAAGTGCCGCATCCAAGGGACGGAATGCTTAAACGCGTTCCGGCCGCGCCTCCTGCATGCCATTGGAACTAAGCGCCAACGTAAACGTTATTAAACACGCGATCACCAGAACGGCGGCGCCTAATCGCTTGGTCGTTCGGTTGGAAGGTAAACGGAGATTTCGCGGGAATGGCCGTCGAGTGTCGCGCCCGTCGGAGACGACGACCGGGTGGCGGCTGGAGCACGTCCAAGCAGATCAAGGAGTATGTCTTATGACCGAATTGCGCAGAATAAACGACCGCTTCGCCGTCGGTCTCCTACATCCCGGTGAACAGGACCTGAAAGAACTCGCAAAAGATGGTTTCCGAGCGGTCGTCAATTTACGGCAAGCTGACGAAGACAATCAGCCTCTCCCGCCCGATGAGGAGGGCGAGCAGGTTCACGCGTTAGGCATGGACTATGTCCATATTCCGGTCTCCGGCGCATCACTGGAATCGTCGCTCGTCGACCGCTTCCGGGACAGCGTATCGGACTTGCCAGGGCCCATCTACGTGCACTGCGGCTCGGGTAAACGGGCCGGTGCCTTTACGATGATGCACGTAGCATCGAAAGAGAACATGTCCGGAGACGAGGCGCTGCGGAAAGCCGAGGCGATGGGCTTCGAATGCGACAGCGCCGACATTGAAGAATTCGTAAGAAACTACGTCGATAGCCAAAACTCCTAAACGCCGCGCCCGCGGAGTGCCGGCTTTCAGTTGAGTGCAGCGAGGTATCATGTTCGTTGAGAAAATAAAGTCGGAAGGGCTTGCCCATCTCTCCTATTTGTTGGGTGCCGGCGGGGAGGCGGCCGTCATCGATCCGCGTCGCGACTGCGAGGTCTACGTCGAAATGGCGCGGGTACGCGGCTGCCGCATCACGCACGTCTTTGAAACCCATCGCAACGAAGATCTTATATCGGGAGCGCCGGTTTTGGCGCAAATGACCGGGGCCGCGGTTCACCACGGCCCTAACGCGGCGGGTGATGTCGCTTACGCGGAAACGGTGCGTGGCGGAGACGTCTTCGAACTCGGCAAGCTCCGAATCGAGGTCGTCGAGACGCCTGGCCACACGGACGACAGCTTGTCCTTCGCCATCTTCGATGCGGAGTTCGGCGACCAGGCGGTTGGCGTTTTCACCGGCGATGCCCTCTTCGTGGGTGATGTGGGGCGTACCGATTTCTATCCGGATCGGGCCGAGGAAGTCGCCGGTCTTCTGTTCGACAGCCTGCGCAAAATAACCGGCCTTGGCGATCAGGCGATCATCTACCCGGCGCATGGAGCGGGCTCCGTCTGCGGCGACAACATGGCGGACCGCGAATTCTCCACGGTCGGCTACGAGCGCCTGTTCAACACGATGCTGCGGATCGACGACCGTGATGCCTTCATCGCCAAGAAGCTCGCCGAACATCATGACCAGCCGCCTTATTTCCGGCTGATGGAGCGCCTCAATCTCGAGGGCGGCGCACCCGCCGCCCGGGTGATTATGCCGCCGGCGCTGGACATGCAGGAATTCGAGCGCATAAGTGAGGACGCAACGGCGGTTGACGTCCGGGGCGTGACTGCCTTTCTGGGCGCACACCTTCCCAACAGCCTGGCCATCCCTCACGATATGGTGCCGGCTTTCGCCGGATGGCTGCTCGATCCCGGCGAGGATTTGGTGCTTGTCGCAGACGATGCGGCCCAGGCCGAAACGGCGGCACGGCACATGGCACGGATCGGCTATGATCGCGTAAGGGGATTCCTGGCTTCGGCACTCAC
>JAJFGM010000578.1 GCA_021776145.1 Kiloniellaceae bacterium
GTCGATAATGGAAAGCACGCCCGTATAGGGAGCGGTAGGCGTCACCGGAGCGGCGCTCTTGGCAGCGGCAGTCGTCGCCGGAGCGGCGCTCTTGGCAGTTGCCTCGCTTGCCGCCTCTTTTGATTTCGAGAACATGCCCCCCCTCGCGATCCGCTGTCGTGCGCGTCACCCAACGCTTACCAGCACATCCGGCGCGCCCAGAAATACCGCAAAGATCTCTCCTAAACAACGAATGTGACGAAATGATGGGCCCCGATGGTGTCCCCATCCCGGCCGGGCCCAGTGCATGGCATGTCCTACGAACAGAAGGGACTGCTGCCGGTCATCGCGGCCTGTAATTGTGCGCTGACCCCGATATCGCGCAATCGCGCTGCATCCAGTTGGCGAAACTCGGCACGATTACGACCACGTTGCTGCCGTCGGCGCAGCAGGGCCAAGGGAGCAGAAAGTGCGGCGGCCATTCCACGGCGGCGGCCTTCGCGATGATATCGAGTTTTCATTCTACCAGCTCCAAAGTTAGTCTCCGAGGTGTTTTCTACAGAACGAATTGCCCGTAACTCATTTATATTTAACTCTTATTACGAATTCGGCCAGTCATTTGATCTGACGATAAAACTTAGATAAACTAAATTCTGATATGACTGATTGGTTACCCTCCCTCAATGCCTTGCGGGCCTTCGAAGCCGTCGCGCGGCATCTCAGCTACCGCAGCGCTGCGGAAGAGCTGAAGGTCACGCCAGCCGCCGTTAAGCAGCTCGTGCAGAAACTCGAAGCGACACTCGATCTGTCGCTGATAAGACGGCACGGCCGCGGCCTCGCCCTGACCCCGGCCGGCGAAATCGGCCTCGCCGAGCTTGGCAGTGCCTTTACCGGGATCGCCAGCGCCGTCGCCCGGTGGCGCCGGCTGCGCGAGCGCCCCGCTCTGACCATCAGCGTCGAACCCTCCTTCGCAACGGCGTGGCTGGTGAGCAGACTCGATTCCTTCAAGGGCCTACATCCGGCTGTCGACGTTCTCATCGATTCCACCATGCGCATCGTCGATTTGCGGCGAGAAGCCGTCGATATTGCAATCCGTTACGGCGTCGAATCAGGCAAGGACGAGGTCGCGCACCGCCTCTACGACGACCAGACCCTTGCCGTTTGCAGTCCGGCGCTCGCCAAGGGACCACCGCCGTTGAAGGCGCTGCGGGATCTCGAACAGGCGACCCTGCTGCATATGGACCTTTCCCAGATGCAGTGGATCTCGGTTTCCAGCCACTGGTTCGACTGGCGCACATGGCTGGCCGATGTCGGCGGCGGCGACATCGAACCCGGCCGCGGCTTGCGCTTCAACGACTACAACCTCGCCATCCAAGCGGCGATTGCCGGGCAGGGGGTCGTGCTTGGCAGTTGGCCGATCGTCAGGCAGGCCATCCAAGCCGGGCTGCTGGTTTCGCCTTTCGCCGAGCGGTCGCGGCTCGGTGTCGGCTACGACCTGGTCACCACGAAAGCGGCCTTGGCCCGGCCGGAAGTCTCCGACTTCGTCAACTGGATTCTGTCGGAAGTCGAGTCCTGACGCCGCGCTTCAGCCAAGCAGGATAAGGATCAAAATCGCCACCAGAATCAAGGCGACGCCGAACAACTCCAGGCCCTTGGTCTTTTCCTTGAAGAACACGATCGAGGCAATGAAAGTGAAAACCAGCTCGATCTGGCCAACGGCGCGGACGTAAGCCGCGTTCTGCAGTGTAAAGGCGACAAACCAGCCGACCGATCCGAGAAAACCCGAGATACCAACTGCCGAGGCCGGACGCCAATAGCGCAGCACCGCGGCCATTTGGCCGGGTTCGCGCAGCAGCAGATAACCGCCCATGATTGCCGTCTGCATGACCAGCGAGACGGCCAGCGCAAAGGCCGCGCGGATGATCACTTCGGCATCGCCAAGGGCCAGCGCGGCGCCGCGGTAAAAAACCACCGAGGCCCCCAAGAAGGCACCGCATAGAAGCCCGATCAGGGTCGGTTTCTCGAACAGGCTGGTGACCAGACCTTTCCAGGTGACGTCGCTATGCGCCACCGACAGCGCGAGAATGCCGGCCATGCCGACAGTGATGGCGATAACGCCGGCGAAGTTGATGGTATCGCCGAGCAGCAACAGGCCAAGCAGCGCCACCTGAATGATCTCGGTCTTCGAATAGGTCGTGCCGACGGCGAAGTTGCGAAAGGAAAAAAGGTAGACCAGGAGAAAGGTGAAGATGATCTGCGACAGGCCACCGAGCAGGCAGTAGAGCAGGAAGAGCGCATTTGCTTGTGGAATCTCGTAGCCACCCACGGCCCATAAGGCCGCGAGAAAAATCAGCGCCAAGGGACAGGCATAAAAAAATCGTACATAGGTGGCACCGCCGTTGGACAGCCGCCCCTTGATGTGTTTTTGCAACGCCGACCGCAGGTTCTGCATGAAGGCTGCAAAGATGGTGATCGGTATCCAAAGCTCGATCACGCCGGTCTCCCCCTGCCCGTTCCGCGTGGCGTTTTTGTTCCCCGCCCTTATCCGCACAGGCCGGGCGTCCCGTCAAGCGACGAGGTGGCGGCCAGCCTGACTGGCTGCCGTAAAAGGGTGTGCAATTTCATCCTATATGGCGCCCCGGACCCTGGCGTAAGCAGGCGTCCTGCAATGCCGCCGAACGGGGCGGCAAACAGGAAAGGGCACGATGTCCAGGTCTTTGCCGAAACCCCAGTGGCGCCGGGATTTTATCGATGGAACGACCCAGGGCCTGCCGTTCGTCATCAGCGTCGTGCCCTTCGCGCTGCTTTATGGCGCCCTGGCGGCGCAAGCCGGCATGCGGCCGCTCGAGACTTTCTTGACCAGCGCCCTGGTTTTCGCGGGGAGCGCCCAGTTCGTCGCCCTGGAATTGTGGCGCGAACCCTTGCCGATCCTGTCGCTGGTGCTCACCACCGGCATGGTCAACCTGCGCCATCTATTGATGGGCGCCGCCATGGCGCCGGGGCTGACCAGCCAGGACGCGCGGGCCTGGACGCGCGCGCGCACTTACGGCGCCCTGTTTCTCATGGCCGACGAGATCTGGGCCCTGGCCATGCGGCGCCTCGCCGCCGGCCCGCTGACCCCGGCCTTTTACGCCGGCCTCGCGCTGCCGCTCTATCTCGCCTTCCTGTCCTTCAGTACCCTCGGCAACCTTGCCGGCACCCTGCTCGAGGACCCGGCCCGGTTCGGCTTCGATTTCGCCTTTTCCGCCGTTTTCCTGGTGCTCTTGAGCAGCCTGTGGCGGGGTCGAACAAGCCTCTGGCCCTGGGCGCTCAGCGGCCTTGCCGCGGTGACCTGTTACAGCCTGCTGCCCGGAGTCTGGTACATTTTCGCCGGCGGCCTGGCCGGTGCCCTCACCGGCGCCCTGCTCGGCGCGCCGCGCGCCAACTCCGGGGGACCGAACCATGTCGCTTGATCCCCTGGCGCTCGTCGCGATTCTTGGCATGGCGGCCGTCACCTTCGTAACCCGCGTCTCGGGCTACTGGCTGGTCAGCCGCTTTGCCTTGCGCGGCCGCCTGGCGGCCGGTCTTGAGGCCATTCCCGGCGCCGTGCTGCTGTCGGTCATCGCCCCCACGGTGCTGGCCACCGGCCCTGCCGAGAGCCTCGCCGCGGTCATTACCTTTGTCGTGGCACGGCGCGCGCCGATGCTGGCCGCGGTTGCCGCCGGCGTCACCTCGGTCGTAGCGCTGCGCTATCTCGGCTTGTGACGCCGCTACCGCGGCCGCCGAAAACGTTCTAGACTCCGCGCCATCACAGCCGGGGTCCTTCATGCATCGCATCATTGCAACCTTCCTGATTCTGCTCGCCGGCGGCCTCGCCCTCGTCCTGCCGCAGTCCCGCGCCGCGCGTGCCGAAACGCTGTCGATCGGCATCAGTCAGTTTCCGTCGACCCTGCATCCCTTGATCGATGCCATGCTGGCCAAGACCTACGTACTGGCCATGACACAACGCAATATCACCAGCTACGATCAAGATTGGCGGTTGGTGTGCCTGCTCTGCACCGAGCTGCCCACCATCGAAAACGGCGGGGCCGTGCCGGAAACCCTGGCCGACGGCAAACAGGGCATCGCCATTACCTACAAATTGCAGCCCGGCGCCACTTGGGGCGACGGCACGCCGGTGACCTCGGCCGACATGGTCTTCACCTGGGAAGTCGGCCTGCATCCGAAGTCGGGTGTCGCCAACCTGGAATTCTTCCGCCGTATCCTCGCGGTCGAGGTAATCGACGCCAAGACCTTTGTCCTGCACCTCGATCGCATCGATTACACTTACAACTCCCTTCCCCTCGACCTCTTGCCGGCGCACCTGGAGCGCCCGATCTTCGAGGCCGATCCGGCGCAATACCGCAACCGAACGACCTATGACACAAACCCGACGCACAGGGGGTTGGCATTCGGACCTTATCGTTTGAGCGAGCTGGTCTCGGGATCCAAGCTTGTCTTGGAGGCCAATCCGACCTGGTGGGGGAAGCCGCCCGCCTTCGACCGCATCACGGTCAGGGTGATCGAGAACACCGCGGCGCTCGAGGCGAACCTTTTGTCCGGCGGCGTCGACATGATCGCCGGCGAACTCGGCGTCACCCTCGACCAGGCTTTGGGATTCGAAAAACGCCACGGCGACAAGTACGAAATTCTCTACAAGTCGGGACTGATCTACGAGCACATCGACCTCAATCTGGACAATCCGATCCTCGCCGACGCGCGGGTGCGCAAGGCACTGCTCCATGCCCTGGACCGCGAGACCATCAGCCAGAAGCTCTTCGAGGGCCGTCAGCCGGCGGCGCATGCCTCGGTCAGCCCGCTCGACTGGGTCCATTCCGAAACAACGCCGCGTTATGCCTACGATCCGCAACGCGCGGCGGCGTTACTCGATGAGGCCGGCTGGTCGGTTCTGAAAAAGGGCATTCGCCACAACGCCGCCGGCGAAGCCCTGGTCTTGGAGATCATGACCACCGCCGGCAATCGCTCGCGCGAGCTGGTGCAACAGGTGCTGCAGTCGCAGTGGCGTCAGATCGGCATCGACATGCGGATCCGCAACGAACCAGCCCGGGTCTTCTTTGGCGAGACCCTCAGCAAACGCAAGTTTCCGGCCCTGGCCATGTTCGCCTGGATCTCATCGCCGGAACTTCTGCCGCGAACGACGCTTTCGTCCGACCACATTCCGACGACCGAGAACAACTGGGCCGGACAGAACTACACCGGCTTTCGCAACGACCGCATGGACGCCCTGATCAAAGCGATCGAAGTCGAACTCGACCGCGAAAAGCGCAAGGCCCTGTGGGCCGAACTGCAAGACCTCTACGTCGCCGAACTGCCGGCCCTGCCGCTTTACTGGCGTGCCAATGCCTACATTCTGCCGAAGTGGCTGCGGGGCGTGCAGCCGACCGGGCACCAGGGAACAACGACGAACTGGGTCGAAAACTGGCACAGCGAAGGGCGCTAAACTTTACCCATGATTGCCTACATCGCTCGGCGCCTCGCCGAATCCCTCTTCGTCCTGCTGATCATGTCCTTCATCATCTACGGCCTCATCGGGCTGATGCCGGGCGACCCCATCGACCTGATGATTTCGTCGGATCCGAAGCTGACGCCCGAGGACGCGCAACGCCTGCGTCGCCTGCATGGCCTTGATCGGCCGATCCTCGAACGTTACGCGACCTGGCTCGGCGCCGCCCTGGGCGGCGATTTCGGCTATTCGCGTATCCACGCGCGCCCGGTCATGGAGGTCCTGCTGCCGCGCCTCGGCAACTCGCTCCTGCTGATGGGCCTGAGTTTTCTGATTGCCCTCGCCATCGCCCTGCCCGCCGGCATCGTCGCCGCCCTCAAACCACGCTCGCCGCTCGATCACGCGATCAATCTTCTGGCCTTCGCGGGCATTTCGATACCGCCCTTCTGGCTCGCCATTCTGTTGATCATGCTGTTCGCCGTCACTCTCGGCTGGCTGCCGGCTGGCGGCATGGGCGAAGGCGGACTGGCCAGCGCGCTGAGCCATCTGGTGCTTCCGGTGCTGGCCATGACCCTGCTCACCGTCGGCGGTATCATCCGCTTCATGCGCGCCGCCATGATCGAGGCGCTGCGCCAGGATTACGTACGCACCGCCCGCGCCAAGGGGCTGTCGACATACCAGGTTCTGGTCGGCCACGTTTTGCGTAACGCCATGATCCCCGTCGCCACTATTCTGGCGTTGAACTTCGGCTCGCTGTTTTCCGGCGCCCTGGTCACCGAGACCATGTTCGGCTATCTCGGCATGGGCAAAACCATCTACGATTCGATCCTCGGCAACGACTTCAATCTTGCCCTTGTCGGTCTGCTGTTCGCCACCCTGACCACACTGCTTGCCAACCTCGCGGCGGATCTCGCCTATGGCTGGCTCGATCCGCGGATTTCCCTGCAATGAGCGCCCCCCTGCGATGAGCACCCCCCTGCGATGAGCACTCCGGTCGACAAGGGCCCGCTGCTCGCCGCCGACGCCGCCATGGCGGCGGGTCCGCCGCGCTCGCCACGCCGCTTGTTATGGCAGCGCTTCTTTACCCACCACCTGGCGGTCATCTCCTTGACGGCCCTGGCGATCCTGGTCCTCGCCGCCGCTTGCGCGCCGCTCATCGAAGCCGCGCTTGGGGTCGACGGCGACGCGGTCGATCTCTTTGCCATCAAACAGCCGGCCTCGTCCGGGCATCCGCTGGGCACCGACGAGCTTGGCCGCGACCTTCTGGTGCGCCTGCTCTACGGCGGCCGTATCTCCTTGCTGGTCGGCATCGCCACCGCCGTTTGCGCCGCCCTCATCGGTACCTTGGTCGGCCTTGTCGCCGGCTACTATGGCGGCGGCTTCGATGCCCTATTGATGCGCCTCACCGACGGCGTCATCGCCTTGCCACTGCTGCCGCTGCTCATTGTTCTTGCCGCCGTCGACCTGACCAAACTCGGCCTGCCGGAATCCATCACGGCCTCCGAGGATCTCAGCCTTTACCGCATCGTCGCTCTCGTTGCACTGGTCGGTTGGACGACCGTGGCGCGCCTGGTGCGCGGCGCCACCCTGGCCCTCCGCCAACGTGAATTCGTGCGCGCCGCCGAGGCCATGGGCGCCGGCGCCGGCCGCGTCATGCTGGTCCACATCCTGCCCAACGCGGTCTCGCCGATCATCGTCGCGACCACCCTGTCGATCGGCAACATCATCCTGCTGGAATCCGTGCTCAGCTTCCTAGGGCTCGGCATCCAGCCACCGACCGCCTCGTGGGGCAACATGCTGACCAACGCCTTGGAGCTGATCTGGGACGCGCCGCACCTGGTCTTTTATCCCGGCGCCCTGATTTTCGTGACCGTCATCGCCTTCAACTTCCTCGGCGACGGCTTGCAGGACGCCCTCGACCCGCGCGGCGAGTTGCAATAGAACGGCGGGCGTGATGTTCGAAACAGCCATCGTTGCCCTGGCGACCTTCTTCGCCACCATTGGCCCCTTGGACGTCGCCGCGCTGTTCGCCGCCTTGACGCATCAGAACAGCGCCGCCGAGCGCCGCTCGATGGCCTTGAAGGGCACCTTGATCGGCACGGCGATCCTGCTGTTTTTCGCCCTGCTCGGCGAAGCCGTTCTGCAGCATCTCGGGATATCCCTGGCGGCCCTGCGCACCGCCGGCGGCATCCTGCTGCTGCTCATCGCCATCGACATGGTCTTCGCCCGTCAGTCCGGCGGCACCGCGACCACGCGGGACGAGAACATGGAGGCGGCGCAGAAACAGGATATCTCGGTCTTTCCCCTGGCCATGCCGCTGATCGCCGGCCCCGGTGCCATCGGAGCCAGCATTCTGCTGGTTGCCGAGACCGAAGGCGACCGGCTGGGCATCGCCGTCGTCGTCGCCGCGCTGCTTGCGATTTTGCTGCTGACACTGATCCTGATGCTGGCCGCCGGCCAATTGCAGCGTTACCTGGGTGTGACCCTGTTGCACGTCATCTCGCGCGTTGTCGGTGTCCTGCTGGCGGCCTTGGCGGTGCAGTTCATTTTCGACGGCATCGGCGCCAGTGGCCTGATCTCCTGAGACTATGCGGCAAGACGGGAGTCCCGAAGTGACCGCGCCCCCGCCGCGCCGCGGTCTGCTTGTCCTGGGCGCCGGCATGATGCTGGCCCTTGTGCTGGGCTCGGTGCATGCCTTTTCCGTCTTCCTCGAGCCGCTGGAGTTGCGCTTCGTGGCCTCGCGTGCGCAGGTCAGTTTGACCTACTCGCTGGCGCTGGCCTGTCTGACGATCAGCGTACTGCTTGGACATCTTCTGTTTGCACGCTTGCGCCCGGCTTTCTTGGCAGTTCTGGTCTGTATTTTGGCCGCCGCCGGAAGCCTATTGGCCGCATGGGCGGACAGCCTGGCCACGCTCTGGGTCGGCTACAGCCTGCTGTTCGGCGCGGCCAACGGGCTCGGCTATGCCTTTGCCCTGCAGATCTCGGCTCAGGCCAATCCGCGCCACGAGGGACTGGCCATGGGTTTGGTCACGGCCGCCTACGCTGCCGGCGCGGCTTGCGCGCCGCTTCCCTTCGACATTCTGCTGAGTGACTCGGGTTTCGCCGGCGCCATGACCGGGCTGGCCGTCGTTCTGCTGGCAATCGCCCCGCTGACGGCCGGACTTCTGTGGAAAGCCGGGACACGTCTGCAGGTTTCGCCACGTCAAGACGCCGGGGTCACCGCGCCGCCGTTGAGTCTCATTCTCAAGCTTTGGCTCGGCTATGGCACGGCGGTGGCGGCCGGTCTTATGGCGATCGGACATGCCACCGGCATCGCCCGGATCGCGGGGTTGGAGGACTGGCAGGTGCTCGGTGCGCCTATCGTGATCGCCATCTTTAATGTGCTCGGTAGTCTTTGCGGCGGCAGGTTGGCGGACAGAGCCGGCGCCCGACGCATGCTGACGGCCTTCCCCGCCGCCTCCAGCGTCGCCCTCTTCATGCTTGCCCTGCTCGACGGCCAGATCGCGATCCTCGTGGGACTGTCCGTCATCGGATTTACCTACGGCGCCTTGATCACCGTTTATCCGGCGGCGATCGCGGCCCTTTTCGGCGCCGTTGCCGGAGTCCGTATCTACGGCCGTGTCTTTACGGCGTGGGGCACCGCGGGACTTCTGGCACCATGGCTCGCAGGCTTGCTCTACGAGGCATTCGGCGATTATCGGATCGCCCTGGCGGTGGCCGGCTGTACGGGCCTGGTGTCCCTGATAACGGTCTGGAAGCTGCCCATCGGCCGCGGCGTCGCACCAGCGGCGGCAGGTCCGGAATCTTAGGGAGATCTCCGGGAGACAAGGCGGCTCGGCCTACCCGTCGTCCATACGACGCAGAATCTCTGGCAACTCCGCCGGATCGGCGCAAAGCGCGTCCGCGTCGGCGAGCTCCTGGCGCGATCCGTAACCCCAGAGCACGCCAACGCTGCGCAAGCCGTTGGCGCGGGCGCCGTCGATATCGAAGCAGCGGTCGCCGATCATGATCGCCTGGCGATCCGCCAGGGCCTCGGCCTCCAGCACATGGGCGATCAAGTCGGCCTTATCGTTCAGGCTGCCGTCGAGCGTGCTGCCGTAGATCGCATCGAAGTGGTGCGCCAGGTCGAAGTGGGCAATGACGCGCTCGGCAAACACTGCGAGTTTGGACGTCACGACGTAGACCGCCGTGGCTTGGCCGGAGAGCGCTGCCAGCGCCTCGGATATGCCGGCGATGACTTCGGCTTCAAAGATCCCCTTGGTCGAATAGCGGGCGCGATAGATCTCCACCGCCGTCTCGGCGCGCGCCTCCTGATCCGGTCCCAGCAGGCAGCGAAAACTCTCGATCAGCGGCGGACCGATGCAGCTCGACAGCTCGGCCTCGTCGGGCAGCGGCTGTTGCAGCTCGCGCAAGGTATGGCGAATGCAATCGACAATCCCGGTCTTGGGGTCGGTCAAGGTGCCGTCGAGATCGAAGAACAATTGCACTGGGATCTTCCCGCCGCCGCCCGGACCTAGTGGCGTTCCACTAGCCGTCTTACGCTTGGCGCGGCAACGCCGTCTCGACCAGGTTGCACCAGTAGCTGGCGCCGATGACCGAGATCTCGTCGTTGAAGTCGTAACTTGGATTGTGCACGGAACAGCCGCCGGGACCGCCTTCCATGCCGTTGCCCAGCCAGATGTAACAGCCCGGTTTCTCCTGCAGCATATAGGCGAAGTCCTCGGACCCCATCAGCGGTTCGGCGCCGACCTCGACCTTGTCGCCCCCGACGACGCGCGCGGCCACCTCCGCCGCCAACTCGGTCTCGGCGGGCGTATTGACCACCGCCGGGTAGCGGCAGTCGTACATGACGCTGGCTTTGGCGTCCTGCGCGCTGGCTATGCCCTCGGCGATGCGGCGGATATCGGTTTCGATCTGGGTGCGTGTCTCGGCCCGGAAGGAGCGTGCCGTGCCGCGGATGACGGCGGTCTGCGGAATGACGTTCCAGGTGTCGCCGGCGTGAAACTGGGTCACCGACACGACGACGGAATCGATCGGCTCGGTGCGCCGGCTGGCAATGGTCTGCAGGGCCCCAACGATTTGCGCGCCGATGACGATGGGATCGATACCCTGGTGCGGCATGGCGGCATGCGCGCCACGACCCTCGACGGTGATCTCGAAGATATCGAAGGCGGCCATGGCCGGCCCTTCGCGCATCGATACCTGACCGACCGGGATGCCGGGCATGTTATGCATGCCGAAAACCGTTTCCACCGGGAACAGATCGAACAGCCCCTCTTCGACCATGACCCGGCCGCCGCCCTCGTTTTCTTCCGCCGGCTGAAAGATGAAGGCGACGCTGCCGTCGAAATTGCGCGTCTCGGAAAGGTACTTGGCGGCTCCCAGCAGCATCGTGGTGTGACCGTCGTGACCGCAGGCATGCATCTTGCCGTCGTTGATGGACTTGTGCTCGAAGTCGTTGAGCTCTTGGATGTGCAGCGCGTCCATGTCGGCACGCAGGCCGATCTTGCGGCCGCTGTCATTTTGCCCCTTCAGCAAACCGACGACACCGGTCCCGGCCAGGCCGCGATGCACCTCGATGCCCCATTCGGCCAGCTTCTCGGCAACAATGTCGGAGGTCCGTACCTCCTCGAATGCGGTTTCCGGGTGGCGGTGAATGTCACGGCGCCAGGATTTCATCTCGTCGTGGAATTCCGCGATGCGATTGATGATGGGCATGTCTCAAGAGCTCCGACTTCGCTGTGGGTGGGACGACGCGCCGCTAGGCACGCGCGGCGCCGGGTTCATGTATTCCCGGCGAATCTCCTCTTAAATTCTATCCGGGCCCGCCCTCGTGAGGCGCCCTCACGGGGCGGACGGCAATGCACGCGCTTCCAGCTCCGGCAAACGGCCTTCTTCGAGGGCGTGGCACGCCACCGCGCCGGTCTCGGTCGCCCGCGGCTGCGGTGATTCCTGTCGGCAACGGTCGTTGGCCAAGGGGCAGCGCGGGTGGAAGTGGCAGCCACTCGGCGGCGTGATTGGACTGGGAACCTCGCCGGCAACCGGTATGCGTTGACGTCCGGTCATTTCGAGATCGGGAATGGCATCGAGCAGCATGCGCGTGTAGGGGTGCTGCGGCTTCTTGAAGACCTTGCGGGCGACGCCCCACTCGACCATGCGGCCGAGATACATGACGCCGATCAAGTCCGAGATGTGATAGACGACGGCCAGATCGTGGCTGATGAAAAGATAGGTCAGCCCGAGTTTCTTCTGCAGGTCCCGCATCAGATTGAGGATCTGCGCCTGCACGGATACATCGAGGGCCGAGGTCGGTTCGTCGCACACCAGGAATTCGGGGTTGCTGGCCAACGCCCGGGCGATCGAAATGCGCTGGCGCTGGCCGCCCGAGAACTCGTGCGGGAATTTCTCGCCGTCGGCCGGCGAAAGTCCGACTTGCAGCAGCAATTCGCCGACACGCTGGATGATCTCGTAGGCATCGCTCATCAGCCGGTGAGCGCGAATCGGTTCGGCGACGATGTCGCGCACCCGCCAGCGCGGATTGAGGCTGGCATAGGGATCCTGGAAGATCATCTGCAGCCGCCGCCGCAAAGGCGCCTGCTGGGCCCGGTTCTTCAACGACGCCATGTCGGTGCCGTCGAACAGGACATGTCCGCGCGTCGGTTTGTAGAGGCCGACCACAAGGCGCGCAACCGTCGACTTGCCGCAACCGGATTCGCCGAC
>JAJFGM010000579.1 GCA_021776145.1 Kiloniellaceae bacterium
CCGCAGCAAATACGCTTGTCCGATCCGTCGAATACCAATCGTTGGCAAGCGCGGGATTGCGTCCGCTCAAGATTCGCCCAGGAAACCAACTTGCGCGAGACCCAACGCGAACGCGAGGCACCTGGATCTACACGGGATCCCAGCGCGCCGACGCGCCGAGTTCCGCCACCACACCTTCGAGCTCGCTGGCCGCCGTCGCCAAATGGTCTTCGCGGGTGCTGCGCAACACGAGGCGGACCGCAAAACGACCGTCGCGGCTAAAGGGATAGCTTCCCATCTCGACATCCGGATAACGTTCCTGCAATTCGCCAAGTCCCTTTGCCAGGCGGCCCTCCGGCGCCTCAACGGTCAGCGAGCGCGACTGCATCGGCAACCCGCCGGCTAGGCCGTGCTGCAAGCTGCCGACCATGGCTTGCATGATCGATGGAATGCCGGCCAGAACATAGACATTCTCGATCTGAAAACCCGGTGCCTTGCTGACCGGGTTTTCGATCAGGGTTGCACCTTCTGGTGTCTTGGCCATGCGCAGGCGCGCTTCGTTCAACTGGCCCGGCTCGTAAAGCGCTTCCAAAATCGCCCTGGCCTCGGGGTGTTCGCAATGGCGCACGCCAAAGGCGCGGGCGACACATTCGGAGGTAATATCGTCGTGCGTTGGGCCGATGCCGCCGGTGGTGAAGACATAATCGAAGGCGCCGCGCACCTGGTTGATGGTGTCGACGATGACATCGGCAACATCGGGGATCACCCGCGCCTCCATCAGCCGAATGCCCAGGCTGTTGAGGCGTTCGCCGAGAAACTGCAAATTGCGATCCTGTGTACGGCCCGAAAGGATCTCATTGCCGATGACGAGCAAACAAGCGTTATAGGTCTTTTCCGACATACGCCCCTCCCCGACTCCGATCTGCAAACTCTACAGCCGGAGATAGCCTTTTTCACCCATGCAGCCTTCCATCAGGCTGCGCAACCGGCGTTTCTGATCATAACCCTTGACGCTCTGGCGCAGGGCCGAAAACCGCGTGGTGTTCAAGGTATCGACCGCTGAGTCGCGGTCGTCCGAAATGCGCTGGTCATGCCGCGTCGAGGCCCAGGCATAACGATAGCAGGCCTCGGCATCAGCTCTGGCTTGGGCCTCACCGGCGCCCGGTTTTCGCCAATAGGTGCCGTCCGGAGACTTGACGAGCACGCCGCCGGCTTCGCCGTCGCTCTGTTCGGCGCCGAGCACGCCGCTGCCGGACGGCAAGATCAGGGGCGCGCCGGCCGCAGAACCCGAGCTGCCGCCCGCCGAATCATAGGGGGTCGAACCATAGGGGTAGGTGCCACCGCTGTTGCTCGTTCCGAAATTAGCGCCACCTGTCGGATCGGCGGCCGGACTGGTGGCGGTCGCTGACACGCTTGGTGTACTGGATGGAGGCGGCGGCACCTTCGATGGCGCTGGCCGTTGCGGGGCGGTGCAAGCCGTCAATCCGACGACGACGGCAAGAACGAATATAACGCAGCGGTTAAAAGGCATTCAGGCAGATTTCCAATGCTGGGGCACGACGGCAGATAAACCTAACTCTTACCGTTAAGATTGCGCTTCGCGCGCCTATGTTTCAAGCCCAGCAAGAGTTCGCGTCGGGTCATTTCGCGCAAACAGTGCCCCTATGCAGTGCCCCTATGCCAATAAGAGGCATCTGTGGGACGGGAGCACCGTTAACAGAGGCGCCGTTGCCAGGGACGGCTTGAAGCCGCGCGAACAAGCGAATAGCTTGCGCGCATGCGATTCCCCGATCCCCTGATACGCGGACACCTGGTTCGCCGCTACAAGCGCTTCTTGTCCGACATACGCCTGGACTGCGGCACCACTGTGGTGGCGCACTGCGCCAATCCCGGTTCGATGCTGGGTTTGGCCGAAGCCGGCGCTGTCGCCTGGCTGTCACCGTCGCGCAATCCCAAGCGCAAGCTCAAGTATTCCTGGGAGTTGGTTGAGCGCGGCGGAACCCTGGTCGGTATCAACACCTCATGGCCCAACGGCATCGTCGCCGAAGCCATCGACGCGGCGCGGATCACCGAATTGGCCGGCTACAGCCGCCTGCGCCGCGAAGTACCCTATGGCGGCAACAGCCGTATAGACATCCTGCTGGAAAGCGAAGACCGACCTCCCTGTTATGTGGAAATTAAGTCGGTCACTCTAAAACGCGGGGCAAATGCCGGCGAATTTCCCGATGCCGTCACCAAGCGCGGCGCCAAGCACATCGAAGCCTTGGTCGATGCCAAGGCTGGCGGCGCACGTGCCGTGCTGCTGTTCCTGGTACAGCGCGGCGACTGCGACCGGGTGACGACTGCGGACGATATCGATCCGGTCTATGGTGCCTGCCTGCGCAAAGGATTGAAGCAAGGGCTTGAAGTCCTATGCTACAATTGCGATGTCTCGCCGCAAGGTATCGAGTTGGACAGGCGCTTGCCGTTCGAGCCGGCGGCACCCGACCCGCAGCACCCGAATAGCGAAGTATGAGACCTCAAGAGAAGTATGAGACCCAGGACATGAAGCAGATTCAAACAGCGGAACGTTTGAGCCCCGAGCAAGGCGGCTACGTCATCCATGGCGAGGCGGAATTCGAAGGCATGCGCAAGGCCGGGCAGCTGGCGGCCGAGACGCTCGACATGATTACGCCCTACGTCAAGCCGGGCGCGACCACCGAAGAGCTCGATCGCCTGTGCCACGACTTTATCGTCTCGCATAAAGCCATACCCGCGCCGCTCAATTACCGCGGCTTCCCGAAATCGATCTGCACCTCGGTCAATCATGTCGTCTGCCACGGCATACCCAGCTCCGAAAAACGCCTAAACGACGGCGATATACTGAACATCGACGTCACAGTCATCGTCGATGGCTGGCATGGCGACACCAGCCGCATGGTCTATGTCGGAAAATCCAGCGTGAAGGCGCGGCGCCTTGTCGAAACGACCTACGAGGCGATGATGCGCGGCATCGAAGCGGTGCGCCCCGGCGCCACCCTCGGCGATATCGGTCACGCCATCCAAAATTTCGCCGAAAGCCGCCGCTTCTCGGTCGTACGCGACTTTTGCGGCCACGGCCTGGGGCGGGTGTTTCACGATGCGCCGAGTGTGCTTCACTACGGCCGCGCCGGTTCCGGTACGGCGCTCCGCCAAGGCATGTTCTTCACGGTCGAACCGATGATCAATGCCGGCAAATTCCAGGTGAAGATCCTGCAGGACGGATGGACCGCGGTGACCCGCGACACCAAGCTTTCGGCCCAGTTCGAGCACTCGATCGGTGTCACCGATAGCGGTTACGAGATCTTTACCCAGTCGCCACGCGGTTGGCACAGTCCGCCCTACGGC
>JAJFGM010000580.1 GCA_021776145.1 Kiloniellaceae bacterium
AGAGGGTCCGCCCACCTTCGAGCCAATTCGACGCGCCGCGCAGCCTATGCCGTCGCCGGTTAAGCAGGCTTTAAACTTCTAGCTCCTGACCGACAAGACCGCAAGCGCGGCCGGGGCCAATTCACGGGTCAAAGCGACGCATTTAGGGCTAGAATTCCAGGCTTTACACTGCCCCGCGCCGCGCGGCATAGTCGCCCGGCCTTGCACAGTTCGAAATCCGCTTTTTCGCCGGCCGCCCGACCGATGCCCGTGTCGCCGCTCGTCTCGATCATAACGCCCGCCTACAACGCCGCCGAATTCGTCGAAGCGACGATCGGCTCGGTGCAGGCGCAGAGCTTTGGCGATTGGGAAATGCTGATAGCCGACGACGCCTCGCGCGACAACACGGCGGCACGCGTCGCGGCCAAGGCGGCCGACGACGGGCGCATCGTTCTTATCCGCCAGGATCGCAACAGCGGCCCCGCCGCCGCGCGCAATTGCGCGTTGGCACGCGCGCGTGGCCGCTACATCTGCTTTCTCGACGCCGACGATCTGTGGCTGCCGGAAAAGCTGTCGCGGCAACTCGCCTTCATGCGCGACAGGGGCTGCGCCGTCAGTTACACGGCGTTCCGCCGCATCAGCGCCGACGGCAAGCGCCTTGGGCAAGTGCATGTCGTGCCGCCGTCTCTCGATTACGACGCGCTGCTGAAGAACACCGCGATCGCCAATCTGACCTCGATGATCGACCGCGACGCGACCGGACCTTTCGAGATGACCGATGCCGGATACGACGACTACATACTTTGGCTGGAGTTGCTGCGACGCGGCTTCACCGCCTTTGGCCTGCAAGAGGATCTGGCCCGCTACCGAGTCGTCGAGCAGTCGGTGTCGAGCCGCCCGCTGCGTTCGATCGGCTGGGTCTGGCATATCTACCGCGACATCGAGAAGCTCGACCCGCTGCGCGCCGCCTGGTGCCTGACGCACTATGTCGCCCGCGCCGCCGCCAAGCGCAAAGCCTTCTAGCTCCAATGGGCTACGTTCTCGTCACCGGCGCCAACGGTTTCATCGGGGAGCGGCTGTGCCGCGATCTGCTGGCCGCCGGCCACGACGTGCGCGGCGCCCGCCGCGCTGGACATGCCGGCGGCCCAGTCGGGGTCGACTATAAAACGGTCGCTGACATCGATGCGGCGACCGACTGGCGGGCGCTGCTGCGCGACGTCGACAGTGTCGCCCACACCGCGGCCCGCGTACATGTGCTGCGGGAAACCGCGGCCGACCCCTTGGCAGCCTTTCGCCGCGTCAACGTCGAGGGCAGCTTGACCTTGGCGCGGCAAGCCGCCGCCGCCGGGGTCAAGCGCTTCGTCTTTCTCAGCAGCATCGGCGCCATCCCCTTCGCCACGGGCGCGACTCCGCCGCATCAGCAAAGGCAGCCCTATCAGCAAAGCAAGTGGGAGGCCGAACAGGCCCTGCGGGCGCTCTGCGACGGATTGGCCATGCAACTCGTGGTGCTGCGTCCCCCCCTGGTCTACGGTGCCGGCGCGCCGGGCAACTTCGGGCGCCTGGTGCGTGCCGTCGCCAAGGGGCTGCCGCTGCCGCTTGGCGGCATCGACAACCGGCGCAGTTTCATTTACGTCGGCAATTTGAGCGCAGCGGTGCTGCGCTGCCTCGAACATCCCGGCGCCGCCGGCCGGGTCTTTTCCGTCAGCGATGGCGAGGCGGTCTCGACGCCTGAGCTGGCGCGCCGTATCGGCGACAGCATGCATCGACCGGCCCGCGTCTTTTGGGCACCACCTGGACTGTTGGCGCTTGCCCTGCGGCTATCCGGCCGGCGCGAGACGGTCGAGCGCCTCTTCGGCTCCCTGGTCGTCGACAACAGCGAAATAGCGGCCCGCCTCGATTGGCGGCCGCCCTTCAGTCTCGATGCGGGGCTGCGCGAGGCCTTGGCCAGTGAAAAAAGCGATTGAGATCCGCCGGAGAAAGCCGTTCCGGGACACCGGCCGGCTGCGCTATGGTCGCTGGCCCGCCCGGCCTCTCGACCACGGTGGCACATATGCGGAAACATGGTGCATAGCTTGATCGCTCGCACGGCCCTGCAGCTCTACCGCGCCCTGGGGGTGCTGGCGACGCCGGCCATCCACGCCCACCTGCGCCGGCGTTGCCGCCGCGGACGCGAGGATCCGGCCCGGCTGGGCGAGCGTTTCGGACACGCCGGCGTGGCGCGGCCGCCGGGATCCCTTGTCTGGCTGCATGCCTCCAGCGTCGGCGAATCCCTGTCATGCTTGGTGCTGATCCGCGAGATCGGAAAGCGCTGGCCGACTGCAAAACTCTTGATGACAACGGGCACGGTGACATCGGCGCGGCTCATGGGCGAGCGCCTGCCGTCGGGGGTCATTCATCAGTTCGCGCCGATCGATCATCCGTCAGCCGTGCGACGATTTTTCGCGCATTGGCGGCCCGATCTCGGCCTCATCGTTGAATCCGAACTCTGGCCGAACCTCTTGACCGGCGCGCGCCGCTTCGGCGTCGAGCTCATCCTCGTCAACGGCCGCATTTCGCCGGCGTCGTTTCGTTCCTGGCGTCGCTATCGCCCGATCATCCGCTATCTGCTGGAGACCTTTGACCTGGTCATCGCCCAGACGCCGGAAGATCAGGCTCGTTTTGACGAACTCGGGGCGCCGGCGACGGCCTGCCACGGCAACCTCAAGTTCGCCGCCGAGCCGCTGGCCGCCGACAGCGCCGAACTGGCCGCGGTCGAAACGGCACTGAACGAGCGCCCGCGCTGGCTCGCCGCCTCGACGCACCCGGGCGAGGAAGAGATGGTGGCCACGGCGCATCGCATCGCCGCCGAACGCCATGCCGGCCTGGTGACCCTGATCGCGCCGCGCCATCCCGATCGTGGGTCCGAAATCGCCGACCGGCTGCGCGGCGCCGGCTTCACGGTGGCGCGGCGCGGTGCCGGCGAGGCGATGTCGTCGGCGACCGAAATCTACATCGCCGATACTTTGGGGGAACTGGGAATCTGGTACCGCGCCGCCGAGGTCGTCTTCGTAGGCGGCAGCTTGATCCCCAAGGGCGGACAAAACCCGCTGGAGCCGGCCAAACTCAACTGCGCGGTGCTCTGCGGGCCCCACATCGCCAACTTCCAACGCATGACCGACGAAATGGCCGCCGCCGGCGCGATCCGACGCATCGCCGACGCCGCGGATCTGGGCGCGGCGGTTGCCGAATTGCTCTCCGATGCCGAAAGCAGCCACAGGCTGGCCGCGGCCGGGCGAAGCTATGCGAATGAGCAAACCCAGGTGCTGGCCAGCGTCCTGCGGTCCCTGGAGCCCCACTTTTCCGATCTGGAATCCCGGCATGGTGGCGTCGAGGTCTAGAGCAGATCCGGGTCACATGGAATCGCAAGCGGCGATCTATTAACCCGGTGAATCTGCTCTAGTCGACCATTTGGCGGAAGTAATCGATGGTGTGCTGAAGGCCCTCTTCAAGCGGAACCTTGGGCTCCCAACCCAGCAGTTTCTTGGCCTTGCTGATATCGGGCTTGCGCTGCAGTGGATCGTCCTCGGGCAGGGCCTCGAAGGTGAGCTTGGAATCCGACCCGGTCATGGCGATGGCCATGTCGGCCAACTCGCGGATGGTGAATTCGCCGGGATTGCCGAGATTGATCGGTCCGGTCACGTCGTCGGGCGCGTTCATCAGGGCGTTGAAGCCGTCGACCAAATCGTCGACGTAACAGAACGACCGGGTCTGCGTGCCATCGCCATAGATCGTGATCGCCTCGCCCCTCAGCGCCTGCATCACGAAATTGGAAACCACGCGACCGTCATGCGGATGCATGTTCGGTCCATAGGTGTTGAATATGCGCGCGACGCGGATTTTCAGGTCGTGCTGGCGATAGTAGTCGAAAAACAGCGTCTCGGCGCAGCGCTTGCCCTCGTCATAGCAGGCGCGCGGCCCGATCGGATTGACGTTGCCGCGATAGCTCTCCGGTTGCGGATGTACGTCGGGATCGCCGTAGACCTCGCTGGTCGAGGCCTGCATGATCTTGGCCCCGACGCGCTTGGCGACATCGAGCATGTTGATGGCGCCATGCACGCAGGTTCGGGTGGTCTGCACCGGATCGTACTGATAGTGAATGGGCGAGGCCGGGCAGGCCAGGTTGTAGATCTCGTCGACCTCGACCGACAACGGCTGGGTGACATCGTGACGCAGCGTTTCGAAATGCGGTTCGTCAAGCAACTCTATGATGTTGTCGCGGGTGCCGGTGAAATAGTTGTCGACACAGAGCACTTCGTGGCCCAGTTCGAGCAGCTTCTTGCACAGGTGCGAACCGAGAAATCCGGCTCCACCGGTGACCATGACACGCTTGCGAATCCCTATACCCTTCCGCACCCCTTGCCTCCTTCTCAATTATTAGTGGTGTCAGCCCCCAACCCGATAGGCCTCAATATATACTGGGCGAATCCGGCTGATTGGCACAATAGCGCGGAATTCTTACCGGTACGTGGATATTCGCGCGACCGAGGCGCCGGGGCCGGCCCGCGACGGTCATACCCTATCCGACGGCAGTGTGGAAATGCCGAACGGCTTGGCCCAGTCCAGCCCCTCGAGCGTTGTGACACGCGGATGGTATTCGCAGGCCATCCAGCCATCGTAACCTTCATCGTCCAAAAGATCGAAAAAATAGGGATAGTTGATCTCCTGCCCGGCGTCGGGCTCGTGGCGTTCGGGAACGCCGGAAAACTGCACATGACGAATGATCGGCAACCACTCGACAAGGCCGCGTGTCAGGTTCCCGTCCATGAGTTGCGCGTGGTAGAAATCGTACTGCAAGAACAGGTTTTTGGCCCCGATCTCGGCGATGAGGCGCGCCGCTTGCGCGTTGCGGCTTAACAAATAGCCGGGCACGTCGAAGTGGTTGAGCGGCTCGATCAGGAACCGCAGGCCCGGCGTCCGCGCCGCCGCCCAGGCGAGATTTTCGCAAAAAACCGCTTCCGCGGCGGCAAACTCGGTGGCATCGGGCACCTGGCCCGCCATGATGTGGATCTGCGGCACCGCCAGACCTTCGGCATAGTCCAGCGCCATTTCGAACGCGGCGCGAAAGCGATCCTCGCCGCCCGGTATGGCCGCCAAGCCACGCTCGCCGGCTTCCCAATCGCCGGGCGGCGTGTTGATCAGCACCATCTCTAGTCCGCAGTCGTCGAGCCGCGCCTTGATCTCGGCGCACGGCCAAGCATAGGGAAACAGGGCCTCGACACCGCGAAATCCGACTCCCGCGGCGAGCGCGAAACGGTCGAGAAATTCGACTTCGTTGAACATCATCGTGAGGTTGGCGGCAAGGCGGGGCATTACCTTCTCCAAAGCTGATCGGCGGCCTCGCGACGCGGCACGGTTTTGGACCGCCGGGATTTCTTGTATCTGGCCTTGAATTTGGCTCAAGGAGATTTGATTTGGTCGCGCCACGCTTCAAAAGCCAAGCTGACGACATGGATATCAAGACTGCGCACACACAGCAACCTGCGCCCATGGTTGTCCTGGCCGCGACGCTGCTTCTCATCTGTGGCGCCCTTCTCGCCACCGCCGCGACGATCGGCCCCGCCTGGGCCAGTCCCGAATCTTGGCGCTACGAATGGCCGAACACCGATTTCGAGCGCCATTCCGTCGCCTACAGCGAAATATTCAGTGGCGGCCCGCCGAAGGACGGCATCCCGTCGATCGACGACCCCAAGTTCGCCGCCGTTTCCGAGGTGGACAACCTGGGGCCGGACGAGCCGGTCATTGGCCTGAGCGTCGGCGGCGAGGCCCGCGCCTACCCCTTGCGCATCCTGATCTGGCACGAAATCGTCAACGATGTCATCGCCGGCGTCCCGGTCGCCGTTACCTACTGCCCGCTGTGCAACTCCGCCGTCGTCTTCGACCGCCGTCTGGATGGCCAGGTGCTGGAATTCGGCACCACCGGCAAACTACGCAATTCGGACCTTGTGATGTACGACCGCACCACCGAAAGCTGGTGGCAGCA
>JAJFGM010000059.1 GCA_021776145.1 Kiloniellaceae bacterium
GATACGAACATTGCCGAACCGGATTTGGCTTTTTGCGAACCGAAGTCGAGGCGGCGGCACGCGGGGCCACCTGTCGTTTGCAAAGCGCTAAAGAACACTCCGGGAGAGCGAATAGATTATGGTGTGGTGAGATAGTTAACATTCCGCCGATGCCCCAAGTAACCCGAAATCCTGGACGTTTGTAAGGTTGTTGTTGCGACGAACTAACGGCAAGGGCACAATGGTTTAGCAAGCGGAACGCATTGTTAGCGGAACAGTAGGTTCGAAGTCTGGAACCTCTACGCAGGTAGCATAGTGGTGAGTGCAAATGAGACTGGTAATCTACATCCCCGCTTATAACGCCGCAAAAATGCTACCGTCAGTCCTTGACAGACTTTCCGATGCCGTGAAGGACCAGGCGGAAGAAATTCTTGTCATCGACAATGCAAGCACCGACGAAACGTCAGCTGTTGCCCAGAAATATCGCGATTTGAACGGGCTTAATAAGCTCACGGTTATCCGCAACAAGACCAACCTTGGCTATGGCGGAAGCCAGAAACAAGCCTATCGCTACATACTCGATAAAGGTTATGAAATTGTGGTGCTGTTGCACGCCGATGGGCAGTACCCACCCGAGCAGATTCCAAAAATGATCGAACCGATCGCGGCTGGGCAAGCAGATGTAGTGCTCGGAACCCGTTTGACAGGGGATCCCTTGGCGGGTGGAATGCCACTCTATCGCTATGCCGGAAATAAGGTCCTCACATTCATTGAGAATCTGGTTCTTGGTTGGAATCTAACGGAATATCATACCGGGTTCCGCGCCTACCGCTGCGCCTCCCTCGATCAGCTGCCGTTTGAACTCGGCCCCGACTATTATCATTTTGATGTAGATATTCTAATTCAGGCCAAAGTGAAGAATTTGAGAGTTGTCGAGAAAGCGATAGACACCCACTATGGAGATGAAGAGTGCCATCAGAATACTTGGCGTACCGGGATATCGATCCTCGCTCTTCTGGCCGGCTACATCATGTATAGAATCGGATTGAGACGCAGTGCGCGTCTGGGCGGGGCGCGGGTGTCTAAAACAGGAAAAGTGAGCTAAGAGCCTGCATGGAACGCGATAGATCGTCTCCCAACCACTAACTTCAAGACACTCGGTTCCGGTGTCATTGGCGAGGGTCCCATGAAGACGGCTGGCGAAAGCCCGTTGGGAACAAGCGGTACATGTTTGGTTCTGCTGTTCATTGTGCTGGTTGGTGCCGCTCTCCGATTTTATGATATTGGAGCGGATCCGCTTTCGATCAGCGACGGCTTCTCTCTTTGGTATGCCGACCGTTCGTGGACTGAAATCTTCAGCTGGATTCCCAGCTGGGACCCGCATCCTCCCCTTCACAACACTGTTCTCAAAGTTTGGACGCTCTTAGGCCAAAACGAGATCACAATCCGCAGCCTGTCTGCGATTTTTGGAATCCTAACCATCCCTTGTATCTACTTTTTAGGCCGCACCATCGGCGGCCCAAGCGACGGTGCGTGGATCGGGCTCGGCGCGGCGCTTCTGTTCGCGGTATCGCCCTTGCATATCGAGTTTGCACGTGAACCGCGCTACCCAATGATGCAGACCCTCATCGTTGCCTTTACCCTGTGCGCCGCGGCGTGGTTGATGCGAAATCGATGGGCAGCCTGTGCGCCCTTGCTGGGTTTCCGCACGCGCCTTTCGCAGTCGGGGCGTCATGATCTAGCTGCCGAAGACCCTTGGTCCGCCCGCTGGGCGTGGATGGCGGTCATTGCCGGAGCAACACTCAGCGTTTGGCTCCACAATGTCTCGGTATTTTTTCTGGCATCCGTGGCCTTGGCGATGCTCATCTGGTTGGCGGGACCGCTGCGTTGGAACCGAGATTTCCTGACCAACAGTTTGCTCGCGAGTCTGATCGTGGTGCTTCTTTGGTCTCCGTTTCTTCACATCCTGTGGGCACAAAGCACGAGCCTGACCGACCAGTTGTGGCTTCAGGCACCAACTCTTTGGGACATTGCCTGGCAGGTAAGAACGTGGTTTGGCGCAAACCATGTGCATTTTACGTCTCTATTCGTGTTGGGGGGTGCCGCGCTTGCGGGAACCTGGTGGGTCGCGCGCCACAGCGGATGGTCTTATGTGTTCCTTTTGGTCGGTGTTGCCGGCGGACCAATAGTCCTGTCCTTGCTCATAAGCTACACGTTCAAGCCGATCTTTTTCTACCGCACCATGATCTGGGTAACGGTTCCCTATTTCATTCTCGTAGCCGCCGCGGCCTGCTTCCTCAAACGCGCGTGGCTGCGGATTGCACTGCTCGCGGGCCTCAGCGCGATCTTGCTGACTGGTAGCGTCAGATTCTACTCCGAGCATGACAATCAGCCCTGGGATCAAATCGTCGGCCTGATTGCGAAGGAGACGGAGCCGCGCGCGGTTGTGTTCCTGCTGCCGGCCGCCATAGAACTACCCTTTGCCTACAACCTGCAGAAACTGCCGCTGGACGTCACGACCATTACATTGCCGGGACCATTTCCGGCATTGGACTTCCCCAATGCCTATCCGACAGACGTCACCGCGGGTCCGGCGATCGCCCAGGAAGATCTGGTCAGAGTTCGGGAACTCTCCGCGGGGCAATCTCCGGTCTGGTTGGTCGTCTGGCGACGGGACCTCTACGATCCCGAGGAAATCCTACTGAATGCGCTGTTGCAAGAGCGGACTCTGTCGCTGACCAAGAACTTCGAGAGCAACATTGATGAGATCAGCGTCTACCGCTTTGAATAATCAACGGATCCTATTAGGAAACGCGCTTGGCACAGAAGTTGTCCGCCGCCTGGAAATCGCCGCAGGCGCGCTCAAAGCAGCTACCGATGGTCATCAAGCTCGTAATTTGATCCGGCTTACCTCAGGCCCCTTATCCATTCATGGGACCGGGCCGCGGGTTCCGCCTGCCTTATCGAGGGCGCCGGGTCTTATTCAAGAGAACTCTTGTATGTCAATACGTTAACCAAGCTTGTGGCGTAGGACACTTCCAATTTTGGTGGATTTGGTGCATACTTTCGATGCATGTTTGGGGATGTCGGTCTGGCCGGGTTGGTAGGATTTGGTGATGCGGCAAAATCAATCGGAATCGCCCTGGCAAAGGTCGTTGCTGACACTTCAATCTAGATAGCTGGAGCACCATGGAATGAGCCGGCTTGAACGAGCCGGCAACAGGACAGCTCTGAGAACTGACGGTCTTCGTGAATTTTTGTAGCTCAGGTAATGGATTGGAAATACTGGCATGAAGCCCCTCACGATTACCGACACCCATCAGGCGCCCTCTTTCGGAATTCGCGAGCACCTTGCCACTCTTTTTCGGCACAAGGGTAAGATCGCGATCGTTTTCTGTACCGCCGTCATCGTGGCGACACTGGGGACCTTTCTGGTCTCCAAGGTCTATGTCGCAAGTTCACGCGTCCTGATCCAATCCAGCCGGCAAAACCTGCAACTGGGCCCGGTCATGAAGCCGGGTTCCGTCGCCGAACTCAGGCCAAGAGAGCAGGTGTTGACAGAGGTCAAGATTTTCGAGAGCCCCGACCTGGCGGACCGTGTTGTTGAGCGCCTGGGGGCGGAGTACGTCCAGCAGCACATGCAGTGGCGTTGGGATTGGGCCCGGGAGCTTCCCGAAACCATAAAGGCGCAGGTAAAGGAGGCCTTGTTCGTTTGGAGCGTCTCGGCAAGCCTACTGGATATGTTGGGCGTGGAACGCGACCTCGGCGGTGACGGAGATCCAAGCATCGACGCCGCGGCCCGCATTAGGGAAAACCTCGAGGTATCACCGATTCTGCAGACCGACGTATTCCTGGTGGAGTTCAAGTCGCCGAACCCGGAGTTCGCCGCCGTGGCCGCAAATGCCCTCGTTGAAGCCTATATGGAGTTGAATCTGCGTCTGAGCCAGCCAAGTAGGGCCAAGGACTTTCTGGCGGAGGAGTCGGGACGATTGAAGGAGCAGCTCCAGGCCGCCGTCGATGATCTCCAGGCTTACAAGCGCAAGTGGCAGATCATCGATATCGAAGCGCAAAAGAAACTCCTTCTGGAGCGCGTGCACAAAGCCGAGATTTCATGGCGCCAGGCCCGAGAGAACGCCCTTGAACGGGAAGAGCGAATTCGCGGGATCAAGGCTGAACTGGCCGGCCTCTCCGAAAACATCGCACTGTCGAAAGTCACGACACGAAATCCAGTCGTCGATGACCTACGCAGAAGGCTGGTTGGGCTGGAACTCGAAGAAAGGAACTACACCGCCGAAAGCCCCGCCATACAGCGAGTGCAAAAAGAGATTGCCGACATCCGCCGTTGGCTGAGCGTTGCCGAGGGTAATGTCGAGGGATCTCAGACTTCCGGCGTGAACAGCGCCCATTTGGAGCTTCAGAAGGCATTGTTGCTGGCGCGCAGCGAACAACCGGCGCTCCTGTCGAGTATTCAGAGCAGTGAGGAGAACCTCAATCGCTATCGCGAGGCGCTGAAGGCGCTGGACGACAGGGAGGTCGAGTTCCGCAATCTTCAACGAGACGTTCAACTCAAAGAGGTCTCTCTCATGCGGTTCCTCGAGAAGGAAGAGGAGGTTTCCGCCAACGCGATCCTGGACCTGAACAAAATATCGAACGTAAAGCCGATTGAGGCCGCGACTCCGCCACTCGTTCCAAAGAGCCCGCGCAAGAAGCTCATAATCGGCCTTTCTTTCGTTGTCGGTCTCGTCGGCGCGATCTGGATCGCCTACACCTGCGAGTTCTTCCGCCGGACAGTTGCGACGAAGGAAGAAGCGGAAGGCGTGCTTGGCAAACCGGTTCTAGCTTCAATTTGGCTCTCCAAGAAAAAGAATCAACGCTTTGCCGATAATCTGGTCGAGTTCAGGCGCCTTGCTCAACCCGTCATGAAGCTGAGGGATCAAGGTCTGCCCGCCAGATTGCTGGTGACCAGCACGGGAATGGGGGAAGGAAAGTCCTTCGTGACCCAGGAATTGGCGAAAGCGATCGGTGACGCCGGTTTGCGTGTGCTGATCGTCGTTTTTGATGCCACGTCCGCCGCAGCTTCGGCCAAACAAACGGCGGGGTCCGCGAAGGCGGAATCGCCGGTGAGTATTCAGGAATGGAAGCCCTCCCAGCCGCAACGATCCAGCGCGGTCAACGTTGAACTGTTGCAGCTGCCCGTCAAGTCTCGGTCCGACACAGCCTACCAGGCCCTTGGCGAGCGTTTGCTTGGAGCCGCCGAGCAGTTCAAGAGCAACTACGATGTCATTCTGATCGACGGCGCATCGCTCGACGCACAACCGGAGCAATTCCGGGCCGTGGGCGACGTGGATGGCATCCTGTATGTCGTGGAAGCCGAAAAGACACCTGGTTTTTCCGCCGCCAGAAGTCTGGAGATGCTTGAGGCCGCCGGGGGTTCCGTGGTTGGTATTGTCCTCAACAAGCGGCGCGATGTGATCCCGGATTGGATCTACACTTCGCTTCTGTCTCCTAGGCGTGCGCGCGCTGTGATGTCATAGCGCAGCCTCATTGACTTTCCGGTCGGGCAGTCAGAATCACGTATTGCCGATAGCTGTGTTTTCTGATCTCCGGATAGCGAAAAAAGAACGTATCAAAAAATTTAAAGGGAGCGTTGAAGCGGCTACGAAAAAAATAGAACGGTATCATCTGAAAATATAAGAGTTCTGGATACTCAATTTCAACGTCGAAATAATTCCGCATCTCATCGATTTCACTTGGCATCAGCGGGAATTCGTCCGGGTCCCCATATTTCGGAATCCAGAACTTCCCCACAACATGTTCGCGGAACCAGAGCATAATTTTACTTCTGGCATTGTTCTCCCAAAAGAACCCCCTCCCCCCTGGTTTGATGACATCTCGCAGACTCTTTGAGAATTCCCGAAACGGTTCTATGTGGTGGAGAATCATGGATCCGAATACGAAATCCACTTCTCCCAGTTTCGATATCTCCAGAGCGGACATCTTTATCGGGCTGATGTTCGTGATGCCGTTCTCTTGGCAATAGGCTGAGAGGTTGGCAATAGCCACCTCACTCGAATCAATACTGATCACCTTTGCACCGAGATGTGCAAAAAAAAGCGACGTCGCGCCTCGTCCACAGCCTAAATCGACAACTATCTTATCTTCCATATTTCCAAAATGCGCCAGCGCGGCCTGCAAGACAGGATCTTGAAGATCAGGCATCTCTATTCGGCTATAGCTACCTTCTTGCCCCTCCGAGAAGACCTTGTCCCAAAATCCGTCATTGCTCATATGAAAACCTCCCGGCGCAAGCAATGTATCCCGTACAGTCCGGTTTCTATTGCGATGTTAGCAAATCGAGCGTCCATAGAGAGCCTTATTTGAAGTCACATTTCAGGCGAAATCGAGCTTTGTCGCGCTTGGTTTCCGGTGTCGCTAACAATCGCTCTTTCGTTGAAACGCCGCATCCTTCGGGCGCGGGTACGAGAGCGCGCCTTCACCTTCGAACCTTGGCGATTTTCGCAGTTTTGGGGTAGGCTGGCACCGGGATGCAAGGTAATGATTCTCATGTTCTGCGCAAGCTGCTCGTCATTTTCGGCGTGTGCATGACGCTACTCACGAGTGGCTGTACCTTTTCCGACGAGGCTGGAGAAGAGCAGCTGGAAGCGAGCGCGGTCGAGGGCTGCGCAACTGATGTAACGCCGCCGGCGCCGAGAAGCTGGCCGCTGCCTGGCGCGCGCAAGGTCCTGCCGCCGTCCGACGGGGCCTACGCCGGACTCTACGCCGCTCCCCCCGCTTCTGAAGTCTACCGCGAGTTCGTCGGAAACACCGGCACAATCCCGCCAATTGTCTTCATCTTTCACGAGTGGGTGATCGACGAAGACATGGGTCGGGATGACGCGCGGATGCTTACACTCCACGACCGTCGCGGCGAGGGCGACCTCTTGGCGCCATTGCAGCTGGCTGAACGCCTGTCCCGGGACGGTGCGGTGCTGGCGGTCGCCTGGGCGCTGGTCTGCTGCGATGTCGGCTCTCCCTATTTTCTCTTTGGGTTGGAGCGCCCGTGGAACATATTCTCCCGCGTTCTCAGCGGCGAATTCGACAATCACATCCGAAAGGTGGCGCGCCAGGTCAAGGCGTTTGGACATCCGATTATGTTGTCCCTCACGGGCGAGTTCAGCGGCCAAGGCCTGTTTCTGTTCGGCCGAAGCGGAACGGAGTGGATGACCGACGTCGAAAATATTTGCAATGAATATGGAGATCCCACCTGGCCGGATGGACCGGAGCGTATTCGCGATAGCTATCGACATGTCATCGACATATTTCGAGACGAGGACGTGCGAAATGTCACCTGGTTCATGTACGCGGTTACGAACTATGTGAGCGATGATCCCATCGACGATGTCTGGGGGCACCCCAAATACTACTATCCAGGGGATGCCTATATAGATTGGGTCGGGCAAAGCGCGTATTTTACCGATGCTCACACGGCCCGTCAGGACGACGATGAAGACACACGCGATTTTCGCGGTTCTCTGGAGGCCGGCTACGAGGCCTGGGGAGACACGACGAACCGTCCCATATTTATTCCGGAGTTTGCCTTGACCGGCGACGGCCGGTCGAGCCGGGCGCGTTTGCTGCAAGAAGCCTTTGAAGTCTTGGTGCCGGCGTTTCCCCGCGTCAAGGCCTTGACCTTTGCCGATTCCGATTTGTTTGCCGAGTACTTTGAGGTACCCCGTTTCGGCAAATTCCCCGACGAGATTGAGGCTTGGCGAAAATCTGTAGGGAACAACCCCTACTACAAAGCTAGCCTACGGATCGGAGCGCGGTAGAGCACCCATCGAAGCATTCATTTGTTCCGCAACTCCTTCCGCTTCCTCAGGAAAATTCCGGTTACGGCAAGCGCCAGAAATACATAACCCAGATAAAAATCGATCGCCACGTGTTGCCGAAATATGAACGAAAGGTCATCCCGACTGAGTTCAAGCGAAAGGATGAAACCATAGGTCAGGTAGGCGGAAAGCGGCATAAACAGCAAAAGCAATAGGTGTAGCACGGAAGCCTTGCCCGAAAGCCTTTCAAGAACCGAA
>JAJFGM010000581.1 GCA_021776145.1 Kiloniellaceae bacterium
GGAGATGTAAGAGCCCCAGGACGAAACCAGATTCCAGCCGGCGTAGACGTCGGGATAGTCGCTATAGCGGCGCGGCATGCCGGCAAGGCCGAGGAAGTGCTGCGGGAAGAAGGTCACGTTGACGCCGATGAAGGTCGTATAAAAGTGCAGCTTGCCGGCCCATTCCGGAAAGTCGCGCCCGGACATCTTGCCGAACCAATAGTAGAAGGCGGCAAAAATCGAGAAGACCGCGCCGAGGCTGAGCACGTAGTGGAAGTGGGCAACGACGTAGTAGGTGTCGTGCAGGGCGATATCCATGCCGGCGTTGGCCAGGACGACACCGGTAACGCCACCCAGGGTGAACAGGAAAATGAAGCCGATCGCCCAGAGCATCGGCGTCGTGAAGCGGATCGAGCCGCCCCACATGGTGGCGATCCACGAGAAGATCTTCACGCCCGTCGGCACGGCGATGACCATGGTCGCCGCCGTGAAGTAGGCGCGTGTGTCGACACTCAGACCGACCGCGTACATGTGGTGCGCCCAAACGATGAAGCCGACGAAACCGATGGAAACCATGGCGTAGGCCATGCCGAGATACCCGAAAACGGGCTTTTTCGAGAAGGTCGAGACGATCTGCGAGACAATGCCGAAGCCCGGCAGAATCATGATGTAGACCTCGGGGTGGCCGAAGAACCAGAAGAGGTGCTGGAAGAGGATCGGATCGCCGCCGCCGGAAGCCTCGAAGAAGGTTGTGCCGAAGTTGCGATCGGTCAGCAGCATGGTGATGGCACCGCCGAGCACCGGCAGCGCCAGCAGCAGCAAGAAGGCGGTGATCAGGATCGACCAGACGAAAAGCGGCATCTTGTGCAGCGTCAGGCCGGGCGCGCGCATATTGAAGATCGTGGTGATGAAGTTGACGGCACCGAGGATCGAAGAAGCGCCGGCCAGATGCAGGGCAAAGATCGCCATGTCGACCGAGGCGCCCGGGTGCCCCACGGACGAGGACAGCGGTGGATAAACCGTCCAGCCGGTACCGGCGCCGATGTCGACGAAGGCGGACCCGAGCAGCAGCAGGAACGACGGTACCAGAAGCCAGAAGGAAATGTTGTTCATGCGCGGGAAGGCCATGTCCGGCGCGCCTATCATCAAGGGCACGAACCAGTTGCCGAAACCGCCGATCAGGGCCGGCATGACCACGAAGAACACCATGATCAGGCCGTGCGCCGTGATGATGACGTTCCACAACTGGCCGTCGGGCACGCCGTCTGTCAGCAGATACTGGACACCGGGATTCTCAAGCTCCAGCCGCATGATGAACGAAAACAAGCCGCCGATGAGACCGGCGACGATGGCAAACAGCAGATAGAGCGTGCCGATGTCCTTGTGGTTGGTCGAACAGAACCAGCGGACAAAGAAACCCGGCTTGTGATCGTGATCGCCCGCGTGCGCGGCAGAGGGTTCGTGAGCCATGACCTGTTATTCCCTTACTCGGCGGCGGCGTCGGCGACGCGGACTGAGGTTGCGGGGTCGTCGACGCGGGCATATTCCTCCTGCGCCACCTTGACCCATTCGGCGAAGTCTTCTTTGCTCAACATCTTGACCATGATCGGCATGTAAGCATGTCCGACGCCGCACAGCTCGGAACACTGGCCATAGAAGGTGCGGCCGGCATGTTTGCCCGGCACCATGGTCCAGGTTTCGTTGATGCGGCCTGGCACGCCGTCGAGCTTGATGCCGAACGAGGGCAGCGCGAAGTTGTGCAGCACGTCACCGGCCGTCACCAGGACACGAATTTTCGTGTCCACCGGCAGCACCAAGGCCTCGTCGGTCTGCAACAGCCGGATCTGGCCCTCTTCGAGATCCTCGTCTTCGACGATGATGGCATCGAAGGTGAAGTTGCCGTGGTCGGGATATTCATAGGACCAGTACCACTGCTTGCCGATGGCCTTGATGGTCATCTCGGCATCTTCGGCGCGGTCGGCGAAGTAGAGCAGACGGAACGAGGGGATGGCGATGCCCACCAGGATGATGATCGGGATCACCGTCCACAGCACCTCGACCAACGTGTTATGCGTCGTCTTCGAAGGCACGGGATTGCGCTTCTCGGAGAAGCGGAACATCACGTAGAGCAGCAGACCCAGGACGAACAGCGTGATCACGGTGATGATCAACAGGAGCACATCATGAAAATCCGAGATCCACGCCATCGTCGGGGTCACGGCTTCCTGAAAGCCCAATTGCCAGTTACGACCCATTCCGTCCCCCGCCTGCTGCGCCGCAGCCGCGCCGGGAACGATCACCGACAAGAGGGCCGCGAACAGCCCCGTAAACCTGAGAAACGCCATGTTTCTGCTTCCCATCTCCGAAGGGGGTTGGCCGGGCGCCCCCGCGACGCCGCATTGCCAAGACATCTGAAGTCGGCGGCCCCCCAATATGACCTTTGCCGACAGCGCGCGAACCTATAGGAACTGCCTCTCACCGACAAGTGCGCAGTCGAGATATCCGCAGCGTCGAACGCGCCATCACTATAGCTTTCGCCGGCAACGAACTCAGCGCCTTGCGACACTATGCCGCGTCGGTCCCGGTATGAGCCGCGATCGGCCTCGCAAGCCCGCTTCTTACTCATCACAATCCCACGGGATTGGCGGTGGAGCCCCTGCATTTTTAACGGTATGATCCCATATTCAGCAGCAGCATCCATCATGACAGGCCCGAAGCGGCAGCCGGTCACGCCGGCCCACACACGCATTTCGGCCAAGAAGGAACTTCGCATCCGATGTCCAACATCGCCACCACCGACGAGTTGTTCTTCAATCGCGCCGACCTCGATCGCGGACGCCTCGAAGGTATCGTCGCCGATGCCCTTGACGGCAGCGACGACGGCGAGCTCTACCTGGAATACCGTCAGTCCGAAGGCCTCGTTTTCGACGACGGGCGCCTCAAGAGCGCGAGCTTCGATACCACACAGGGCTTCGGTCTGCGCGCCATTGCCGGCGAGGCCGCCGGCTACGCCCATTCCAGCGAACTCTCCGAGGCCGCAGTGCGCCGCGCCGGTGACACGGTCAAGGCGGTGCGCGCCGGTCACAGCGGCAGCATGGCCGCGGCGCCGGTCGGCACCAACCGCACGCTTTACACCGATGACAATCCCCTGTCCGGCACCGCCTTCGAGACCAAGGTCAAACTGCTTTCCGAGATCGACACCTATGCGCGTGCCAAGGATTCCCGCGTCGTCCAGGTCTCGACCTCGATTTCCGGCGAATGGCAGGCCGTACAGATCCTGCGCGCCGATGGCAGCCGCGCCGCCGACGTCAGGCCCCTGGTGCGGCTCAATATCTCGCTGGTGGTCGCCGACGGCGACAAAATGGAAACCGGCAGCTTCGGCGGTGGCGGACGCATCGCCTACGACTCGCTTCTCGATCCCGCCTATTGGCAGTCCGGCGCCGACGAGGCGCTGCGCCGCGCCCTGGTCAACCTCGACGCCATCGCGGCTCCGGCTGGCGAGATGCAGGTCGTGCTCGGCTCCGGCTGGCCAGGCATCCTATTGCACGAAGCCGTCGGTCACGGCCTGGAGGGCGATTTCAACCGCAAGAAGACCTCGACTTTTTCCGACATGATCGGCGAACGCGTCGCCGCGCCGGGGGTCACCGTTGTCGACGACGGTACCCTGCCGGATCGCCGTGGATCCTTGACCATTGACGACGAAGGCACCCCGACCCAATCCACCACACTGATCGAGGACGGCTTCCTGGTCGGCTATATGCAGGATCGGCAAAACGCGCGCCTGATGAACATGGCGCCGACCGGCAACGGGCGGCGCGAATCCTATGCCCACAACCCCATGCCGCGCATGACCAATACCATCATGCGGTCGGGCGAGCGTGCACCCGAAGAAATTCTCAAGTCGGTGAAAAACGGGCTCTACGCCGCCAACTTCGGCGGCGGCCAGGTAGATATCACCTCTGGCAAGTTCGTCTTCTCCTGCACCGAAGCCTACCTTGTCGAAGACGGCAAGACCGGCGCCGCGGTGAAGGGCGCAACACTGATCGGCAATGGCCCCGAGGTCATGACCAAGGTCTCGATGATCGGCAACGACATGGCTCTGGACGACGGTGTCGGCACCTGTGGCAAGGCCGGCCAGGGCGTGCCCGTCGGAGTCGGTCAGCCAACCATCCTGATCGACGGCATCACGGTCGGCGGCACCGCCGCCTGAAGCCAGCAGCCGACCGCGGCCGCGCTCACCCGAAATCGTAGGCGCGCTGGTGCGCGGGTCTTTGTTGCAGTCGCGCGTAGTAGGCCTCGAGCACCGGATGTTCGCCCAACAGCTTCATATGCCCGGCCATGAAACAGCAGTGGCCGACGAGAATGTCGGCGCCCGAGAACTCAGCGCCAAGCATAAAGTCGCGGCCGCTTAAGACGTCGGACAGAATGGCGGCGCGTTCGGCAAAGGCGGCACGGCCACGTTCCGCCAATTCGGGACTGTGTTGGGTCCCCGGCGGGCGCATGGCCTCGAACGGGCGCAACGCGTTGTCGAAATAGAGCATCAGGGCGGGATCCAGTTCCGCGCAGGCAAAGACACTCCACTGGTAATAGGCCGCGCGTTCTGGGCTGCCGACCGTCGGCGCCAGATTCGTCTCCGGGTGCTCGTCGATCAGCTGCAACACGATCGCCACGGACTCGAAAAGCGTGTAGCGCTCGGTCCTCAGGGCCGGCACGAAGCCCAGCGGCTGGATCGCGCGGTAGGCCTTGTCATTCTGCCGTCCCTGCGTGAGATCGACGCTCCGGCTCTCATAGGTAAGACCCAGTTCTTCGAGCACCCACTTCGCCCGCTGCGACCGCGTCGGCGGCCATTCGTAGAGCTCTGTCATGACGCACTTTCTGGTTTTCGGACGTTAATAAACGCA
>JAJFGM010000582.1 GCA_021776145.1 Kiloniellaceae bacterium
TCGAAATAGCCGAGGCTGTTGAAGAAGTCGTTTGAGGGGCCCGGATGACGCCGATCAAGTCTTGAAGACCGCGGCCGAGGCGATCTACAGCACTTGCCATCAGCACGTCAAAGATCGTGTCGTTGTAGTCGGTGCCGTAGAGAGTCGCGCCGAACCCCTTATTGAAAAAGCTTCCTTTGACAAACGCCATGATCTTGATCCCGTCGTGAAGCGTTGAATATTTTGGGACGAAGCAGCGCACCGAATGTGTGCCGCATTACCTCATCTCACGAAGAAAATCGGGAAAGGGGTAAAACCAGGTGATCTAATCGCGGCGAATGTGACGAGCGGCACAGATCAATTGCGACCGGCATAGTGGCCAAATGTGAGTCGGCCAACTGTTGGGGCCACCCTGATAAGCACGTCATGTTCGAGGTCTGCAACGGGTCAACTTCTACCGTCAGCGGCCTGCCCGGGCGAGGTCCGGGTTTGGGGCTAAACTCACCGTCCGGCGGACATGGCTGGGACGGGGAAAAGTCGGACATCCCGGAAGCGCCGTCCGGACGGGATGAACGGCTGGCATTGGATCCATGGCGGACCTTGCAATTGGCAGCGCGGGAAAACCTCGAGCGTTCGGGTTCGAACGGAGACATCACCATCGCTCAGATCGGTTCCGGGAAACGGGAATGGCCGCTGGTGGTCGATAGCGGTTTGACGGCCTGAGGCGGTCGTTCTTTCAGTCGCATCGTCCGCTAGCTCGCGCGGCAGTAACGGTAAACCTGTTCCTCCGCCGCAACGCCCTTCAGCCTCGCCATTTCGGCGCGGCCATCGTAGCCGGCTCCGGCCAGCAATGCGGGAACCGCGGCATCGTCGTTCAGTGCACCGGTCAAGCAGATGTCACCGGCATCCGCCAGACCCTGGACCCGCGCGGCGATGTTCACGGTCTGGCCGAAATAGTCGACGCTTTGGCCGGCGTTGATGGCCAGAGCGGGCCCGGCGTGCAGCCCGACCTTCAGACCCACTTGGTTGTCTGGGCGGCGGCCGGGCAGGCCTTGCATTGTCTCCATCATCGCGATGGCCGCCGCGGTCCCGTCATTGGCGCTCGGAAAAGCCGCCATCACCGCGTCACCCATGGTCTTGATCATGGCGCCGGAGTGGTTTCGCACGACCTGTTTGAGGGCGGCGAAATGATCCTGCACCAGTCGATAGGCGGCGAGATCTCCTTCCCGGTCGTAGAGCGCCGTCGAGCCCTTAAGGTCGGTGAACAGCAGGGTCAAGCTGCGCAGTTTCAGCTTCAGGTCCGGCGCCAGTTCGTGCAGCGCGAAGGTATCGCGAAAGGCCTGATTGTTGAGCAGGTGCTTGCCGGTGAGGCGGCGGCCGAACTGTGCCGGGCCCAATCGTTTGATCGCCTCGACGTCGTCCATGTCCATCCGAAGCAGGCGGCACCAGACGGGCTGGTCTGTGTGATTGGCCAGCGACAGTGTGGCATCGCCCGGGGGCAGGAGAACCTGTCCCTGTGAGAAACCCGCGTCCGACAGGGACAGGGAAATGTCACCTGCGGACACTGTCGGCTCGGCTTCCGGCGCCACCAGCAAATCCGCGCCCGAATGGGTTTCCAAACAGAGCAGCCGGTAAAGCTGGCCGGCCTGCGAGTGGAATGCCACACTCGCTTGCTGGCCGGGTCCAAGCTGGACCTCGGCCACGGTGTGGCGCTCGTGATAGTTCCGCCACTGATCCCGATAGGGATAGCTCGACGAGGTGTAATAGTGATGATAAGCGGCGAAGTCGCCGTGCAAATCGAGGCGCGAATCCCGCGGTGCGTAGGCGAAGCTGACTTCGATCGTGTCGTCCAGTACCGAATCCACGTCGCAGTTGCACAAGGCACAATGCAAGACGTCTTCCGCCACCTGATCGAGTTCGGCCACGCTGTGGGTAATGGCGCCGCACAGTGGGCACACCATGCCCCATTCGAGGTCGAACAAGCCGAGCTTGGCCCCATGCACGAAAAGATCGACCGCCATTTCCGGGCCGATCCCGGCACTTTCGGCAAAGGTGAAAGGGTTGATTCGGGCCGCCTGATAAAGCGGCAGCGCCCGCAGATGTTGGGCGAAGCGGCTCAGTTCATCGTCATCGCAGCCACAAAGAGCCGCCGCCGCCGCGAGTGTTTCTGGAACCGAATGGGTCATGATCGCTCCCTGGATCGCCTGCATCGAATGTGATGTCGGCCCGATCTGCGGGCAAGCCGTTATTTGGCCAATTCCGAAAGTGCTGGCTCGATCCTAACGACATGGATTCTCCATCTCGTGATCGTTAGTCTCCAGAGCGAGGGAGATCAGGATTGGAACGCAGACTTGCCGCGATTCTTGCCGCCGACGTTGTCGGCTATTCACGCCTCATGGGCGCTGATGAAGCGGGAACGCTCGAGCGCCTGAAATCCCTCCATAGCGAACTGATGCTGCCGAGGATCACGGAACGCAAGGGACGCATCGTGAAGCTTATGGGAGACGGGCTTCTGGCCGAGTTTCCCAGCATCGTCCAGGCGGTCCTCTGTGCTGTCGACATCCAAAAGGCCATGACGGAACGCGAGGCGGATTTGGCCGAGCAACAGAGAATCAGGCTGCGGATCGGCGTGAACCTAGGCGACATTATCGTCGAGGGCAGCGACATTTACGGGGATGGCGTCAACGTTGCGGCCCGACTGGAAGGGCTGTCAGATCCTGGCGACGTCAGCGTTTCCGGTACTGTATTCGATCATGTCAAAGGCAAGGTCGAATTGGATTTCGAAGACCTGGGAGAGCGGAGAGTCAAGAACATCGACCGACCGGTTCATGTCTACCGGATCAGAACAAATCGGACGGCACGGGTCGATCGGGCCGAGGCATCCCTGCATTCCGAGCTGGAACGCCCAGCGCTTGCCGTGTTGCCCTTCAGCAATTTGAGCAACGACACCGAGCAAGAGTACTTCGCCGACGGATTAACCGAGGATCTCATTACCGCGCTCACGCATTGGCGCACCTTTCCCGTGATCGCGCGAAATTCCTGCTTTGCCTATAAGGGTCAAGCGCTCGACATCAAGCAGGTAGCCCGTGAACTGGGAGCCAGGTACGTCATTGAAGGCAGTGTGCGCAAGGGCGGATCGCGCGTTCGCATTTCAGCTCAACTGGTCGATGGAGTGCATGGCCATCACCTATGGGCGGAGAGATATGACCGCGCTCTTGACGATATCTTCGCGGTACAGGACGACATGGTGCAACGGATCACCGCGGTGGTCGCGCCGGAAGTCGATAAGGCCGAACTTCTGCGTTCAAACGACAAACGCCCGGAAGATCTTGCCGTTTGGGATCTTTGTTTGCGCGCCAAGCCTTTGCTGAGGCCAAAAACCCGAGCGGCGAACGCTCAAGCGCGAGAGCTTTTCCTGCGCGCCATCTCCGCCAGGCCCGACTACTCGGATGCCTATGCCGGTTTGGCCCAGTCTTTCAATCAAGACGTTCTAACCGGGGCTGCCGAGGAGCGGACCTCTGTGGCCGCACAGGCCATGGCGGCGGCCACAAAAGCGATTGGCTGTGACGAAGCGTCTTCCTGGGCGCATCACGAATTGAGCACAGCCTACCAATGGCTCAACCGACTTGACGATGCCTTGGCGGAGGCCCGTATCGCCGTCGAACTGAACCCACATGATGCATACGCTTTGCACGCGCTGGGAAACAAATCCGACTTGGCTGGCGACCCGGAGGGCATCGGCTATATGGAAAGGGCGCAAAAACTCAATCCGGAGGATGTGCAGCGGCATACACACCTGACCTTTCTCGCGCGTGCCTACGTTACCATCGGTAATTATGGCGCGGCGGTTGATCGTGTCCGCCAGGCTATTCGGCGCACTCCGGACTATGCGCCCGCACATTATATTTTGGGAATTGCCTTGGGGCATTTGGGAATGCTGGACGAGGCGCGTGCGTCGCTGAAAACCTGCGACGAACTTAGTCCGGGCTTTGTAGACTCGCGCCGTGACTGGCAGCCCTACAGCGATGAAGCCAAAAACGAAATACTACGGGAGGGGCTTCGCGCGACCGAGACGTGACGCGTCTCGGGCGGCAAAAAGCCTGCAGACTTTAATTTCCACCTAAGATAGGTCGCCTGGCAGATGCCTGCCTGGCGGCGGATCGGTTTCCGCTGTCCCGGCCCTCACGTCATCAGCCCGCCGCTGGCGACCAGGACCTGACCGGTGACGAAGTCGGACTCCGGGCTGCACAGCAGGTAGACCGCGCCCGCGGCGTCGTCGGGCGTGCCGGGTCGTCCCAGGGGTGTCATGCGGACCAGGGCCTTGACCGTCTCTTCCGGGATGCCGGTCTTGAGGTGGCGGCCGGCGACTTCGATCTCGCCGCTGTCGCCCGCCATCAAGGTCTTGGTCATGCGGGTTTCGATGAAGCCGAAGGCGACGCAGTTGACGGTGACGTTGTAGCGCCCCCATTCCTTGCCCATGGTCTTGGTCAGGCCGATCATGGCCGACTTGGCGGCGGCGTAATTGGCCTGGCCGGCGTTGCCGCAGAGCCCGGAAATCGACGAGATGTTGACCACCTTGCGGCAGCGCGGCCGGCCCCCCGGATTGTCCTCGGCTTCGCGCTTGGCGGTCTCGCGGATGAAGGGCGCGGCGGCGCGCAGGGTGCGGAAGGGCGCCTTGACGTGGACATCGAGCACGGCGTCCCACTGTTCGTCGGACATCTTGTGAATGACGTTGTCCCAGGTGAAACCGGCGTTGTTGACGATGATGTCGAGACCGCCGAAGGCATCGAGCGCCGTCTTGACGAAACCCTCGGCGAAATCGCCGCCGGTCACGTCGCCGACGCAGGCGACAGCCTGGCCGCCGGCGGCGGCGATGGCGGCCACCGCCTCGGCGGCCGGCTCCTCTTCGAGGTCGTTGATGTCGACGGCGGCACCTTCCGACGCGAGTTTCAGGGCGATGGCGCGGCCGATACCGCGCCCGGATCCCGAAACCAGGGCCGTGCGGCCCGTGAGTCTGCTCATGGCTTCGCCCCAACCGGCTCGCCGGCTGGGTGTTCGCGGGTGAAGACCCAGTCGTCGGTGCCGGACAGGCTGGGTTGAAAGCGATAGCCGTCGACATCGAAGTCCTTGAGACCCAGCGGATCCTCGAGGCGGTTCTCGATCATGAAACGCGCCATGGCGCCGCGCGCCCGCTTGGCCCAGAGCGCCAGTGTCTTGGCATAACCCTGGCGCACCTCCTTAAAGATCGGCGTGATGACACGGCTGCGCAGGCGCTCGCGCCGCGCCGCCTTGAAGTACTCCTGCGAGGCCAGGTTGATCAGTATCGGCGGTGACTGGCTGTCAGTCCGGCCATCGGCGGCTTCGGTGTCGAGCGCCTCGGCGATGCGGTTGCCCCAGAAGGCGTAGAGATCGCGGCCGCGGCTGTTGGCCAGGCGACTGCCCATTTCCAGGCGATGGGCGCGGATCACATCGAGCGGCCGCAACAGGCCGTAGAGACCGGAGAGGATGCGCAGGCGCGCCTGGGCGAAGGCCAGATCGTCCGTTGTCAGGCTGCGGGCCTGCAGGCCGACATAGGTATCGCCGGCGAAACCGAAGATCGCCGGCCGCGTCGTATCGGCTTTGGCGCGGCCCGTGAAATCCTGAAAGCGCTGATGATTGAGGCTGGCGAGACGCGGGCTGATGTGCATCAGGGCGCCCAGCTCGTGCGCCGCCAGGCCCTGTGCCGTCGTCGCCAACTCGCGGCTTTCGGCGGAAAAGCGTGGCCGGCTTTCCGGCATGTCGGGATGCGGTGTCAGGAAGTCGAGGCGTTTGGCGGGGGAGATCAGGGCGAGCATGGTCATTGGATATGGCGGCTCTTTGCGAGGGTTCAGGAGTCTGCCTGGGCGGTACGCCCCTGTTTAGCGATTCGATTCTTGGCGATACGATTCTCCAGGCGCAGGCTGTAGTAGTTGCCCGCGAAGATCAAGGCCGCGCCGAGCAGCGTCGCCGCTTCGAAGGACTCGGCGTAGAGGCCATAGCCGATGGCCGCGATCAGGGGCAGGCGGAGGAACTCGAAAGGCATGATGAAGGTCGCGTCGGCGGCGGCGAGGGCGCTGGTCAGGCAGTAGTGGGCCGACAGGCCGGTGATCGCGAGCAGCGCGATCCAGGGCCAGGCGTAGGCCTGCACAGGGGCCCAGACGAATAACGAGGCCACCGCGCCAAAGAGCGTCTGCATGACGACCATGTAGAAAATCACCGTCAGGGCCGATTCGCTGGAGGTCAGCCACTTGGTAATAACGTTGGTCGCCCCGAACAGGAAGGTGCAGCCGAGCATGACGATGGCGCCGAAGCTGACCACCGCCAGGCCCGGCTGCAGGATGACGAGTATGCCGAGGGCGCCGAGGCCGAGCGCGACCCAGCGGCCGTGATGCATGCGCTCGGCGAGAAACAGGATGGCCAGCAGGCTGCCCCAGATCGGCGTGGTGAACTCGATGGCCGAGACGGTCGCCAGGGGCAACAGCGAAATGCCGATGATCCAAAAAGTCTGGCCGCCGAAGTGCACGACGTTGCGAAAGGCGTGGCCCGCTAGCCGCGCGGTGCGTATGCGCGCCCAGCCCTTGACGCTGAGCAGCCCGGCCAGCAGCACAACGCCGATGGCGCTGCGGATGAACAGCATCTGGAAAGCATGCATGTCGGCCGAGAGCTCGCGCACCGAAACCGCCATCACCGAAAAGGACAGCAGGGCGGCGGCCATCCAGGCGATGGCGGTCAGCAGACTGGTGTTCCGCAGACTGGCGTTCGGGGGCATGAAAAAAGCCGGGGAATCGAAGGGATCTCTATGTCGGGGAGAGTTGCACAGCCGGCCGTGTCGGGCCAGTCAAACCTGAAGTTCATGCATGGTCTAAAAAATGCGCGGACGTCGCATTGAACAGCGGTGTCGCGAACCGCGGCATATCCCTGCTATCTTACCTCCTTGTCCGAGACCAACGACGGGAGGCCTGCCGTGATCACCGCCGAAATGCGCCGCATCGTCGAGGAAAACACCATCGGCCTGGTGGCGACGGTAACGCCGGACGGCGCGCCCGCCGTCTCGCCCAAGGGCACCATGGTCGTGCTCGACGAGACCCGGATCGCCTTCAGCGATATCCGCTCGCCGCAGACGGCGCGCAACATCGGCATCAACCCGGCCGTCGAGTTGAACTTTATTGACGTGTTCCGCCGCAAGGCCTGCCGCTTGAAGGGGAAGGCGTCCTATCTGCCGCAAGGCGACGCCGGCTACGACGAGCTGCTGCCGCACTTTCAGAAGTGGGACACGCTGGTTGGCCGCATGCGCGGCTTCGTCGTCGTCGAGGTCACCCGGGCGGAGGTTCTGTCATCGCCGATCTACGATGTCGGAGCCACCGAGGCGGACCTCAAGGCACAGTGGCTGGCGCACTACACGGCCTTGATGTCGACCAGCAGTGGAACGTGATCGCTGAGGCCATTGCCGCACCAGTCGTCGAAGCCGCCGACCTCGAAGCCGCCGACCCGGTCCATCAGGTCGCGGGTCAGGAAGATGTAGTCGATGTGATAGGTCGGACCGTCGCGTGTGCGGTCGCGCCAATAGATCGTCGGGGTCGTCTCCGCGCCCTGCGCTTCGCCGGTGGTCTCGTGGTAGGCGCTGACCAGGCCCATGCGCGCCAGCATGTCGACCTTGGTCTGATGATTGATGCGCCAGCCCGGGCGGTCCCAGTTGACGTTGTTGTTCCAGTCGCCGGCGATGACGACGGGCGCGTCCGATAGGAACTCGCGGTAGCGCGATAGCGCGCGCCGCAGCGGGCCGGACTGCCTTTTGCGGGTGATGCCGGCGCTGAAGTTCTGGGCCCAGACGGCAAGCAGGTTGAAGGCGACAGGGCCGGCGACGTGGACCGGCGCGACGTAGCGCAGGTAGGGCGCATAGCGATCGTTCAGGCGGGGCCGGTAGCCGTTGAAGCCGAAGACCGCCAACCCCTTGTTGAGATTGTCGCCGATCCAGACCGGCTCGGTCTCGAACCAGTCACCCAGTGACCGCTCGCCCCCTGACCGCTCGCCCCGTGACCGCGCGCCCAGCGATCGCGCGCGCAGCCGCGCCGGTTCGGCACACTCCGAGATGACGGCAATGTCAGGGCGCAAGGCCAGCAGGGCCTCGGCCTTGCGGTGCAGCGCCATGTTGCAGTTCCAGGCGACGAGCCGCACGTGGTGGCCCTTAGAGACGACTGGACAAGAGCTTCAGTCCAGCAAATGCGAAAAAGGCGCCGAGTGTGGCCTGGATGGCTCGGCGTGCCCTGCCGTAGAGCCGGATCATCGGCGCGGACGAAAACCCAACGGCATAGATGGCATGAATAAAGACCGAGAGGAGCGCTGTGCCGATCACAACCACGAAGGCCACCCAGGTCGGCGCGCCGGCTTGCAAGCCTAGCGAAATGACCGCGATCCAAGACAGCGCGGCCTTCGGGTTGGTCATTTGAATGGTCAGGCCACGCAAATAGTAAGCGCGCGCGGTCATGCCG
>JAJFGM010000583.1 GCA_021776145.1 Kiloniellaceae bacterium
GATATTGTGGTAGCCCGTACAGCGACAGATATTGCCTTCGAGCCAGTGGCGGACATCGGCCTCGCTGGGGTCGGAGTTGTGTTTCAGAAGGTCGAGGGCGGACATGATCATGCCAGGTGTGCAGAACCCGCACTGCAGGCCATGATGCTCCTTGAAAGCGGCTTGCATGGGGTGCAGCTCGCCGTTCTCGGCGAGGCCTTCGATCGTCGCCACCTCGGCCCCGTTGCACTGCTCGGCCAAAAGCGTGCAACTCTTCACCGAGCGACCGTTGACGTGCACCACACAGGCGCCGCACTGACTTGTGTCGCAGCCGACGTGGGTGCCGGTCAGATTGAGATGTTCGCGCAAAAATTGAACCAGCAGCGTCCGGCATTCGATATCACCGGTCACATGCTGGCCATTCACTGTCATCGCAACAGTGGGCATTGCAGTCCTCCCTATACAGCATCCCAACCGGTTGATCCGGTCGGGCGGAACATCTTCAGAGCGCTTTGGCCCTGCGCGGGCCGGAACGCACTCCAGTTCATCTCTTAACCATAAGTGTCTTGTGCCAGCAAAGTCAGGTCAAGTGTTTCAGGCCAATAATGCAGAGGATTCACACTTCGGTGACGAATATCGCATTGCGCTTGATCGGCGGACGGCACCCACTTGACCGCTTGCAATCCGACGTTAGTCTTGCAGCATGATTGCGTGCGGAAATGGAGAAACTGCGTGCCGAGGTTGTTTGTCGCCATATTGGCCCTGGTCGTACTGACGGCCTGTACCACCCGCGCAGCAAACCAGAACATCGTCACCAGCTGGTATGGCGCCGACTATGTCGAACTGGTCGAAGCCTGGGGACTGCCGACGTCGATCGAAGAGCGAGACGACGGATCGCGGTTGGCGGTTTGGAGCGAATACCATGCGCCGGAACCAATTGGCCCCCCGGCCTTCATTATTCTCGACAACATACTACCCGAGAATTTGCGGCGACCGCGACATGCCAGGGAGACACCCGAGAAGACTTGCGAAGCCCGCCTTTTCATCACTCCTGACGGTCGCGTCGAATTTGGCATTTGGTCGGGCGACGGCTGTCCGCCCCGCCCGGCGCGGGGGACATCATGAAAAAACTTCCGCACGCCATAAAGAGGCAAGGCCTTCGCAGCTTCGGACCTTTCGCCGCGTCGCTCTTGGCAACGTTCTTGGCGGCCTGTGTCACTGGCAACAGGGACGTCAATCTCAATGCGGTACAAAGCTGGCATGGCGCCAAAGAGTCGGAGTTGATCGAAGTCTGGGGCCGGCCGACCAGCCTCGACGAATATGAAGACGGGTACAAGGTCTTGCACTACAGCGACTACACCCCGCCGCAGTCCAAGGGTCCCCCTGCCTTTATCCTGCTCGATGCCATCCTGCCCGAGTCGCTCCGGCGTCCGATCCATTCGCGCAAAACGCCGCCCGTCTCTTGCACCGCACAATTCGTCATCGCCCCCGAAGGCCATGTGAAGCGAAGCGCGTGGTACGGCGACCACTGCGCGCCACGGCCGCGGCGCGAAGGTTGAACGCGGGAATTTGCATGTCTACCTAATGCACATCAATGAGAATTGTCGTCTTGAGATTTTTTTAGTTGAAACAGCTGTATATAATATTCTGATTCATCGTCGGCTTTATAATCTCGATCTACAAGTTTTCGGGGGAACCCGGCACGAAAAGTGTCGTGTCCGATCCAGCGCACGAAATGCAGCGGCTTGCGCTCAGCTAAATCGCGAAGAACGCCAGCAGGATCAGCACGGCAGAGATTAATCCGATGACCCAGACGCCGACCGCGACGCCGGCGCCGACATTCGGGTCCGCAACGGCTTCATCCGGTACGGCGGATTGCGGCGTCTCGGTTTTGGCCGCGGAGGTTGCCTCTTCTACGGCGGGAGATTCGGAGACCAGTTCGGCGAAAGCGCCGAAAAAGTCGCCGGCCAGCTTCTTGGCCGTTCCGTCAACCAGGCGCGAACCGATCTGCGCCAGCTTGCCGCCGACCTTGGCGTCGACCTGGTATTGCAGCAGCGTGGCGGCGCCATCCTCGGTCAGCTTCACGCGGGCCCCGCCGCTGGCGACGCCGGCCGCGCCACCCTTGCCCTCGCCGGAAATACGGTAGCCGTTCGGCGGGTCGATTTCGCTCAGTTCTACCGATCCGCTGAACCTTGCCGAGACCGGTCCGACCTTGGCCTTCACTTTCGCCGCGAAAGAGGTGTCGGAGGTCTTTTCGATTTCCTCGCAGCCGGGAATGCAGGCTTTCAATACCTCGGGATCGTTGAGCGCGTCCCATACCTTTTGACGCGGCGCCTCGATCCTGTATTCCCCAGTCATTTGCATTGTACGACTCCCCTCGGCGAACGCTTGTTCCGGCGTCGAGCCCGGCGCCACTGCGTGCGTAACCGCCTTTGCATCCATGTAATCCGCTCGACGCCGGATTGTATATCAAATTTCTTGAGTGCGGTTTAGGCAATCCGCAGAATGCGGCACTTGCGGATTACCGGACGACCTGCGATTGCACGCGATCAAGAAACGCGGCCGACAAATGCAAAAACCTAAAAGCCCGCAACGCCCTGACGTGAAGCCGTGACTTCCGTATGTGCCCGGGTTAAACAGGATAGGAAGCAGGGGGAAATCAAAGCAATGTTCTATGCCATAAGCCTTGGTCTTGTCATGTTCGGCTTGTGGCTGCTGCTGTCTGGATATTTCGTTCCCCTGTTGCTCAGCCTTGGCGTGGCATCTTGTGCGCTGGTGGTTTTTATCGCCTGGCGCATGGACGTCATCGACAAGGAAGCCATACCGGTTCAATTGTTACGCTTCGGTATTTTCGGCTATCTGATGTGGCTGGCCAAGGAAATCGCCAAATCGAATCTTGCGGTCACCAAGCTGATCCTGTCGCCGAGCCTGCCAATCAGCCCGCGCATGATTCGAGTCAAGGCGACGCAAAAATCCGACTTCGGCCTGGCCATTCACGCCAACTCCATCACCTTGACGCCGGGCACCGTCTCGGTCGCCGTCACACCCGGCGAAATCCTCGTGCATGCCATCACACGCGAAGCCGCGGAGGGGACGCTTGAAGGCAGTATCGACCGTCGCGTCACCGCGATCGAGGACGTCTGACGCATGTTTTCCGCCACCGCCGCCGCGTTGATCGCCGCCATGTTGCTGGCCCTGATTCGCCTGTTTTCGGGACCGAGCCTTTATGATCGGGCCTTGGCGGTGAACTCCTTTGGAACCAAGACCGTGCTCTTGATCGGCGTCATGGGTTTTCTGACCGAACGCCCGGAATTTCTCGATATCGCCCTGGTTTACGCCCTGATCAACTTCGTCGGCACGATCGCCATCCTGAAGTTCTTCCGTTATCGCGCCCTTGGCGATGCGCCTGATCGTTGGCGAGGGCATGGATGATCGCGCTGTTGCAGGATATCGTCTCCTGGGCCTTGCTTTTGGCGGGCGGCTTTTTTGTCATCGTCGGCGCCCTGGGTCTGGTGCGCTTGCCTGATTTCTACACTCGGCTGCACGCCGCCGGCATCACCGACACGCTGGGCGCCGAGTTGATCCTGATCGGCATGATGGTGCAGGCCGGCTTCAGCCTGATTACAGTCAAGCTCATTCTGATCAGCGCCTTCCTCTTCTTCACCAGCCCGACCTCGACGCATGCCATCGCCAACGCCGCCTATGTCGCCGGCGCCAAACCGAAGGTTATCGATCCAGAGATCGGCGACCCGAAGATCGGCGACCCAAATACCGGTGACCCGAAGATCCGCGACCCGGAGATCGGCGGCCAGAAATCGACGGAGACATCGCCATCGAACTCGTAATCGACATCGCGCTGCTGACCTCCATGGGACTGACCGCCTATTTCATCACCCGCTTGCGTCATCTTTTCGCGGTGGTGATGCTGTCGGGCGTCTTCAGTCTGCTGTCGGCCAGTCTGCTGGTCTCGCTCGATGCCGTCGACGTCGCCTTCACCGAGGCGGCGGTCGGTGCTGGAATTTCGACGGTTCTCATGCTCGGTACCCTGGCCTTGACCGCGCGCAGCGAACGCACCCCCAGCCACACGCCGCTGTTGCCGCTCTTCGTCGTTTTCGTTACTGGCGCGGCCTTGGTCTACGGGACCTGGGACATGCCGAGATTTGGCGATCCCAATGCGCCAATCCACCAGCACGTGGCGCCGGAATACATCAAGGGCTCGGCTGAAGAGATCGGCGTTCCCAACATCGTTACCGCGGTCCTGGCAAGTTACCGCGGCTTTGACACGCTGGGCGAGACGGCTGTGGTCTTCACTGCCGGCATCGGCGTTCTGGTGCTGTTGGCCGGCGGCAAGCGGCGCCGCAGAAAGGATAAGGAGGGGGGATGAAGCACCACATCGTCCTCAGGATCGTGACCAAGATCCTTCTGCCGCCAATCCTGCTGTTTGCCCTCTACGTGCAGTTTCATGGTGACTTCGGACCCGGCGGCGGTTTTCAGGCCGGCGTCATCTTTGGCGCCGGATTCATTCTTTATGCCCTGGTCTTTGGCCTCGAGACCGCGCGCCAGGTCGTACCCGACGGCGTGGTGCGCTTTTTCGTCGCGTTTGGCGTCCTGCTCTATGCCGGCGTCGGAGTGGTCGGAATACTGCTCGGAGGCAACTACCTCGACTACAACGTTCTGGCGTCGGACAGCCAAGCCGGTCAGCATTTAGGCATCTTCCTGGTCGAACTCGGCGTCGGCATAACCGTTGCCGCCGTCATGATCGCCATATTTTTCAGTTTTGCCGGTCGACCGCCGCCCCTCGGCGACGAGGACTGGTAGACCATGCTGGACCTGGTTCTCGGTCACTATAACTACTGGATCGTCATCGTCTTGATGATGAGCGGCTTTTACGTCGTCGTTTCGCGCGGCAATCTGGTCAAGAAAATCGTCGGTCTCAACGTCTTTCAGGTCTCGGTGTTCCTGCTTTACATCTCCATGGGCAACATCACCGGCGCCACGGCGCCGATCCTCATGGAAACCGTTCCCGGCGCGGCGCCGCCAATCTATTCCAACCCCTTGCCGCATGTCCTGATCCTCACGGCCATTGTCGTCGGCGTTGCCACGACGGCGCT
>JAJFGM010000584.1 GCA_021776145.1 Kiloniellaceae bacterium
GGCCGCGACCTCGAATGCCTCGAGCCGCAACGGCAGGCCCGGGGCGTAGTGGCTGCTCAACATGCCCGGCGAGACGACCGGGCCATCGCCGTCGGCGCGGGCGAGGCGACCGAGAAGCGCCCCCAGTTCTTCCGCCGTCACGGCGCCGGGGCGCAGCAGCACGGGTTCGGCGGCGCTGAGATCGAGGACGGTCGATTCCAAGCCGACCGGGCAGGGGCCGCCGTCGAGAATCAGCGATACCCTGGCCCCCAGCGACCGCACGACATGCGCCGCCGTGGTTGGACTGACCTTGCCCGAGGCATTGGCGCTGGGCGCGGCGATCGGCAGGCCGCAAGCTGCCAGCAGGGCCTGGCCGACGACGTGATCGGGGACCCGCAATGCCAAGCTATCGAGGCCGGCACTGCAAAGTAGAGAGACGCGGGTGTCGCTGCGCCGTGGCAGCACGAGAGTCAGAGGGCCGGGCCAGAACCGCTCGGCGACCGTCAAGGCGCGCGCGTCGAACTCGGCTTCACGCCTTGCCGCCTTTAGGTCCGCGAGGTGCACTATCAAGGGGTTGAACCGCGGTCGTCCCTTGGCTTCGAAAATGGCCGCGACGGCACGGTCATCGGTGGCATCGGCGCCCAATCCGTAAACCGTTTCCGTCGGAAAGGCGACGAGACCGCCTGCACGTAGCGTCTGCGCGGCGCGAGCGTAAGCGGCCGGGTCGGGCACTAGGACCTCCGGAGCTTCGGGCGGGGTTTCGGGCGGGGCTTTGGGCGAATGCATGGCGTCGCCGTTATAGCCGCGCCGCTGCGGGCTGGCAAAAACCTTGGCCAGGGGGCATGATCCGGCAAAACCAACGAAAGCCGAGATCAAGGTGCAGACTCCCACACAAGCCTCTCAGACGGGCGCGTCCGCGCCGGGACAGCCTGAACCCGACCAGGGCGCGCAAGCGGCGTCGGCCAAGGCTCCCGCGTTTGGAGAACTCGATCTCTTGCCCGACATCATCCTGCCGGACCAGAACTCCAGCATGGTCCAGCTCTCCTTCGAGCTGATTGGCAAAAAGCTGCTGCTGCTGTTCTGTCCCGATCCGAGATTGAGTTCCTGCCGCGCCCTGCTGCATGAATTTGCCGGCCATTTCGAAGAGCTCGACCCCTTCGTCAATATCTATGTCGTCACCGCAAGCGAGCCGCAAAGCAACCGTTCGGCCATGGAGACGACGGCGCTGCCTTTTCCGCTGCTGTCCGATCTGCAGCGCCAGGTCGCGGGGGGCTTGGGCGTCGGCCACAACCTGGTACCGCCAGTCGGCGACGGGACCGGCGCCTTTACTCTTGTGGTGGCCGATGAGAACCGCCGTGTCCTGAAAATCAACCGCAACCTGAGCGGTCCGGGTCAGGCTGAAGCGCTGCTCGACTTCCTGCGGGCCCAGCCACGGCCAGAGCCGCGCAACCTTGGCCGTTTCGCCCCGGTCCTTTATGTCCCACGGGTGTTGGAGCCGGAGTTCTGCCAGCAGTTGATCGCGGCTTATGAAGGCGGCGATCCAGAGATCGGGCGTGCCTATCGTCATGGCGGCGACGGCGGCGGCGAGCACATCGTCGACCCCGCCTTCAAGGTGCGCCGCGACTTCTACGTGACCGATCCGGCTCTGCTGGAGGAGTTGCGGCGGCGCATGGTGCGCCGCCTGATTCCCGAAATTGCCAAGGCTCTTACACGCCAGGTCGCCGGCAGCGAGGAATTCAAGGTGGTGTGCTACGACGCGGTTGAGGGTGGTCATTTCCGGGCGCACCGCGACAACGTCTCGAAACACCACGCCCACCGGCGCTTTGCCATGACGCTCAATCTCAACAGCGAGGCCTACGAGGGCGGCGCGTTGCGCTTTCCCGAGTACGGTCCGGACCTCTATGCGCCCGACAGCGGCGACGCGGTGATCTTTTCCTGTTCGCTGCTGCACGAGGCGATGCCGGTCACCAAGGGGCGGCGTTTCGTTCTGCTGTCATTCTTCTACGACGAGGAAAGCCGGCAGCTCAGCGAACGCTTTCGGCGGCCTGAAAAGCCTGGTGCGGCAATCTGATCGGCCCGTCGGATAGGGGCCGCTTGTGAGATATCGGCGCGAGTGTTTGGTGCCGGAATTATGGTGTCGCATGCCAGGTTTCCGATGCTTGGGGCCGAATAGCGGCCGGGGGCCACTGCGGACCCCCGGACTTAGTGCTCTCTTATGGCCGGGCCGACCCCGAACTTTCGCTCCAGAGGCCTCCCGACAAGACACCGCACAGGCATTGCGGCGGCTAATGCGTCACCGTTTAATCGGCCACGAAGCGTTAGCTTGCGCCCCCACGAGGCCCGGCGTCAAGCGCTTCCCGGCCGATTCTTGCGGCTTCCTTGCGAGTCAAGACATTGGTCCTGATGATAGGATCGAGATGCTGCAGATGCTCACTGGACAAAAAGCCAATGGCATCATTTTGCTAGGCAACGCAGCACAGGGTTTTGTGCCGTACCGCAAAATTTTCCCGGGCTTGCGGCCCCTCCAGCGGGCCGCGCCCACGCCGACCCTATCGAGTCGGCGACGGGCCTTTCCTACCCGGACTCAAGCTTTTCCGAGGGCGTAGAAATAGGGGTTTTCGTAGATCTCGTTCTTGCCGTAGCCGAGCGGATTGCCGTCGTGCGTGAAGACCTGTCCACCGGCGGCGCGCAACACGGCGTGGCCGGCCGCGGTGTCCCATTCCATGGTGCGCCCGAAACGCGGATAGACATCGGCGCGACCCGAGGCGACCAGGCAGAACTTGAGCGACGAACCAGCGGAAACCATTTCTCCGACCTTGTAGTCCTTGAGGAAATTGTCGAGCTCTTCGCCGCTGCCGTGACGGCGGCTAGCGACGACGACGGCGCCGCTTTCCGGGATCTCGCGGGTGCGGATGTCGATTTCCGGCTTGTCGGTCTCGGAGTAGCGGCAGCGTGCGGTGCCGTCCTTTTCGCAGATACCGGCCCAAGTCATGGCCATGGCCGGGGCGTGCACCACGCCGGCGATGGGCTGGCCGTCTTCGATCAACGCGATATTGACGGTGAACTCACCATTGCGGCTGATGAACTCCTTGGTGCCGTCCAGCGGATCGACGAGCCAAAAGCGGTTGCCGGTCACGTCCGGAGTCTTGCCGGCCGAGGCGGCCTCTTCCGAGATCACCGGGATCTCCGGGGTCAACTTTGCCAGCGCCTCGAGGATGAAGGTTTCGGCGGCCTCGTCGGCCGCGGTCACCGGCGAGGAATCGTCCTTTGAGCGAATCTCTATATCTTCGCCCTCGACATAGTAGGCGAGGATGACCTTGCCGGCGCGCTCGGCGATGAGTTTGAGGACAGCGAGCAAGTCGTTGTCGTCGGTCATGGCCATGTCGTCGTTCTGCGAAGCAGCCTGGGTCATCTGGTGCAAGCCTTTCCCTCGGGTAGCGGGCCTTGCCGAGATGTCGGCTCGGGCCCAATGATATTTGCTGGTGACAAATCAGCGCTCAACTTAGCGGGCTTGAATTAACGCCCTGTGAACCTCTTGCCTGATCCCTGGGGGCCTGGTCCCTGGGGGCCTGATACCTGGGGCCTGATACCTGGGGCCGGTTCACCGAGGACTGGGAATTGTCAGATCCGCGGCAGAAGCTCGGTTGGTTCAGCTGCCGACCCCAGCGTTGCGAATTGCACGCCACACCCGCTCGGGTGTCGCCGGCATGTCGATGTGCCGCACGCCCAGGGGCGAAAGCGCATCTACTAGTGCGTTGATGATCGCGGGGCAAGCTCCTATAGCCCCGGCTTCGCCGGCGCCCTTGACGCCCATCTCGTTGGTCGTGCAGGGGTAGTCCTCGACGAGGGTCAGTTCAATCGACGGCAGATCGTCGGCGCGCGGCAGGCAGTAATCCATCAGCGATCCACTCAGCAACTGGCCGCTGTCGCCGTCGTAGCGGGTGTCCTCGAGCAGCGCCTGGCCGAGCCCTTGCGCCGTGCCGCCGTGAACCTGACCGGCAACCAACAGCGGATTGATTAGCGTGCCGAAGTCATCCACCACCAGGTAGCGCAAGACCTCGATTCGGCCGGTTTCGGGGTCGACTTCCAGTTCGCACAGGTGGCAACCGTTCGGATAGGTTCCTGTCGCGTCGCGATGTTCACCTTCGCCCTGCAGCGGGTCGCCGCGTTTTTCCGCTTCCCCCGCGACCTCGGTCAGGGTCACCTGCCGGTCGGTGCCAACGATGATGAAGGTGCTATCGCTAAACTCGATATCCGCCTCGGCGGCTTCGAGCATGTCGCCGGCCAGGCGCCGGGCGCGCTCAATAAACACGTCGCAAGCGCCGCCGATGGCCATGCCGCCCATGTGTATCGAGCGCGATCCACCGGTGCCACCGGTGACGCTTAAACGGTCGCTGTCGCCCTGGCGCACCGTGATGGCGTCGGGTTCGAGGCCGAGGCGGTCGGCAAGGATCTGGCCATAGGCGGTGGCGTGACCCTGACCGTTGGTCTGCGTGCCGATGTCGAGAATCAGGTGGCCGTCGCTTGCCATGACCATTCGGGCGCCTTCTTCGCCCGAGGAGCCGCAGGCTTCGACGTAGCAGGCCATGCCAAGGCCGCGGTAGCGGCCGGCGGCGCGGGCCTTCTCGCGGCGCCGGTCGAAGCCTTGCCAGTCGACCGCTTGCATGGCGCGCACCATCATGGCCGGGAAATCGCCGGAATCGTAGGTGACGCCGGTGGCCGTACGATAGGGCAGGGTATCCGGTGTGATGAAGTTGCGGCGGCGAAAGGCCGCGGGTGTCTCGCCGATCTCGCGGGCCGCGTGGTCGATCAAGCGTTCGACCAGATAGGCGGCCTCTGGGCGTCCGGCGCCGCGATAGGCATCGACCGGTACGGTGTTGGTGAAGACGCAGGCGACCTCGACATAAACCTGCGGAATCCTGTAGAGCCCGGAAAACATTGGCGCGCTGCAGCCGGTCGGGATAAAGGGCGCAAAGTTCGACAGGTAGGCGCCCATGGCGGCGGTGGTCGCGGCGCGCAACGCCAGAATGCGGCCCTCGCCATCGAGGGCGAGTTCGGCGCGGCTGACGTGGTCACGACTCTGTGCGTCGCAGAGGAAGGATTCGCTGCGGTCGGCGCACCAGCGCACCGGGCGCCCGACCCGGCGCGCCGCCCACAGCACCAAAACCAGTTCGGCATAGATGAAGATCTTCATGCCGAACGAGCCGCCGACATCCGGACAGATCACGTGAAAGCGCTCGGGCGGTTCGTGAAAATTGTGCTCGGCCAGCCAGTTTCTGACGCGGTGGGCGCCCTGGTTGCCGCTGTAGAGCGTGTAGCGACCCTGGCCGGCGTTGTCGTCGGGGTCGTAAACGCCGAGCGCGACGCGTGGTTCCAGGGCGTTGACCACGACGCGGTTGTTGACAAGCTCCAGGCTCACCACCTTGGCGGCCTCGGCAAAAGCGGCGGCGCAGGCAACCTTGTCGCCCTGTTCCCAGTCCAGGCAGAGGTTGCCCGGTGCCGCATCCCAGATCTGCGGCGCCCGCGGATCACGGGCCGCGCCGGTGTCGACGACGGCGGGCAACTCCTCGTAATCTGGCATGACCAGTTCGGCGGCGTCGCGTGCCGCATCCAGTGTGTCTGCGACGACAAAGGCGACGGGGTCGCCGACATGCCGGACGCGTTCGCGCGCCAGGACCGGATGCCCGGGTTGCACCGTAGCGCTGCCGTTCTTGCCGGTCATCGGCGCCAGGCAGGGAATGTCGCCAATGCCGTCGGCATCGAGGTCCGCGGCGCTGAAAACTCCGAGCACCCCTGGCGCCGCCCGTGCCGCGGTAAGGTCGTTTTCGACGATACGCGCGTGGGCATAGGGGCTGCGGACGACGATGCCATGCACTTCACCGGCAAGGCGGATGTCGTCGCTGTAGCACCCCTCGCCACGCAGCAGGCGTGAATCCTCGACTCGGCTCAGTCCCTGGCCGATTCCAAATTTACCCATGGATCGAGCGAATTCCCTTGATGATCAGATGGTTCTTTACAGGTGGCGCTGGCCGAATCTTCGCGGACAGCATCACATGAGAGTATAGGTGGCAGCGTCGATCAAATCCAGGTGCGCCTGTTGCCAGTCGACCGCCCGCCACGATACCGGGCGCGGGATTTGTGGTCGCAGTCCTTGTGAATTTTTCTCTATTGGCGTTTCTGGTGGTAACGCAAAGAGTGCCCGGTGTCCTGATTCTGATACTCAATGCATTGAATATCGGTTTCGGAACCATCACACTAGGGAGCCGACCGGGCCATGAACGATTCTGGCGATAACGATCCGGGCCGGCAGATGTCCGGGCCCCTGGAAAACGCAGACGCAAACGCCTGCTCGCCGCCGCGGCGGCGGGTGATCTATGACGGCACCCGCGCGGATTTGGTTAGGATCGCGATCCCCAACACGTTGCTCGCCTTGGCGACACTGGGAATTTACCGATTCTGGGGCAAGACGCGCCTGCGGCGTTATCTTTGGAGCCGCGTCAGTTTCGATGGCGACCGCCTTGAGTATAGCGGTCGCGGCCGCGAACTCTTTGTCGGTTTCCTGATCGCGCTGCTCATCCTAGCACCCTTGGTCGCCGTGTCTCTTGCCGCCGAATTGCTGTACCCCGGCGACATCCAAGTGTTGGGCGTAATGCAGGGCGCCCAGTATCTCATTGTTCTTTTTCTCATCAATGTCGCGATTTTCCGGGCTCGTCGTTATCGCCTGTCGCGTACGCAGTGGCGCGGCGTCCGCGCCGGGCAAAGCGGCTCGGCGGTGGGATATTCCTTGCGGGCCATGGCTTGGCTTCTGGTCACCGGCTTGACACTGGGTATCTGCTTTCCGCTGTTCAGTATCGCATTGCATCGCTACCGCACCGAGAACACCTGGTTTGGCGGCCAACGCATGAACTTCGACGGCCGCGCCCGGGACCTCATGATGAGTTGGCTGGGCGCGCTCCTGCTTTGGCCCTTCACCTTGGGCCTCTCTTACGTCTGGTATCGGGTCGGGGAATGGCGCTACTTCGTTTCACGCACGCGTTGGGGGCCATTGAAATTCGAAAGCGGCCTGCGCACCGGCCGTGTGATCGGAATCTATTTGCTCTATTTCGTTTCCGTCCTGGTTATGTTTGGGCTCCTGTTCGGCCTTGTTTTAAGCGGATTTGGCGACGGCCTGTCGAACTTCGACCCACAGTTGGCCGCCTCCAACCTCAAGACTCCGGCCGGCACCGAGCTGTGGGGTCTCGCGGCCATGCTGTTCTTTCTCCTCGCGCTCTCGGTTCTGCACGTTCTTCTCGTCTTGCACCCCATGGCCGCGGCCCTTTTTGAAAGCCTGACAGTTGTCGGTGAAGAGGATTTTGGGTCGATCGCGCAGGGCCGGCAGAACATTCCCGGCCGCGGCGAGGGCCTTGCGGACGCGCTCGATGTCGGCGATTTCTAGCGTGCCATGACTAGCGCACCATGACAGGCAACGGCGAGTCACATCGGGCCACTTACAACGACGGCAAGACCGCCGCGCGGCGCGACGTGCGAGTTCGTCTGCAGGCGGAATGTCTGCGCATCGAGGACTCTGCCGGCGGCGAAGTCGCGGTCTGGCCCTACGCCGAACTGCGACTGGCAGAGGAACACTTCAAGGGTGCCCCGCCGCGGCTGCGCTGCCAGGGCGATGCGCGTTTGACCTTGCTCGATAGCGAGCTCCTCCCGGTCTTGGCGAGACGGGCTCCGGCGGTGAAGCAAGAGTCGGGCGGCTTTGCCTGGCAGGCCGTGAAGTGGCTGTTCTACGCTGGAACCGCGGTGGCGGTTTTGGCCGGCTTCCTGTTGCTTGCCTTGCCGCGGATGGCCGCGACCGTGGCCACGATCGTACCACGCAGCTGGGAGGTCCGGCTCGGCGACGAACTCGTCGGC
>JAJFGM010000585.1 GCA_021776145.1 Kiloniellaceae bacterium
GACGTCGCGCACTTGACCGGGCGCGGCATCCCCGTCGCCATTGCCCTTGGCGCCAATGCCGGCTCGGTGTCCGAACATACCATGGCTCTGATCCTGGCGGCGGCGCGGCGCCAGCCGGCCCAGGACGCCGCCGTCCGCGCCGAGGACTTTGCCGCCCGCAACCGGCTGATCGCCACGGATCTCGAAGGCGCCACCCTGTTGATCGTCGGCTTCGGCCGCGTCGGCTGCAAGGTCGCGGCGCTGGCCCGCGCTTTCGGCATGGATGTGGTCGTCGCCGACATCGCCCTCGATCGCGACCTGGCGGCCGCGCTGGGCTGCCGCGCGGTCGAGGATTTCCGCCGCGAACTTGCGGTCGCCGATTTCGTTTCACTGCATGTGCCGCTCGACGAGACCACCCGCCGCTTCGTCTCGACGGCCGAGTTCGCGAGCATGAAACCAGGCGCGGTCCTGATCAACTGTGCCCGCGGCGGGGTCGTCGACGAGGCGGCCTTGCTGACGGCGCTGGACTCCGGTCGTCTTGCCGCCGCCGGCCTCGATGTCTTCTCCGAAGAGCCGCCGCGCGCCGACGATGCGGTCTTTGGACCGCTTCTGCGTCACCCAGACGTGATCCTGACGCCGCATGCCGGTGCTGCCTCGCACGGGGCCCTGCACGCATCGTCGCGCATGACAGCGCAGAACATTCTCGATTTTTTCGATGGCCTCCTGAAACCCGAGCACGTCTTCAATTGCGGGGTTCTGAATTCGCGATGAGCAAAACCGTCTTTATCGGCTCCGGCGCAGGGTTCGCCGGCGACCGCCGCGACGCCGGCATCGCCGTCGTCGAGACCCTGCGCCGCCGCGACGGTCCGCGCTACCTCATCTTCGAGGTCATGGGCGAGCGCACCCTGGCCATTGCCCAGCGCATCAAGATGCGCGACCCGGAAAAGGGCTATTCGCCCTACCTCGAACCCTATCTGCGCGGGGTTCTGGCGGCCTGCAAGCAGCATGGCGTGCGCATCGTCGCCAACCTCGGCAACGCCAATCCCTTGGGTGGGGCGAAGCGGGTGCACGAACTGGCCGAAGAGCTGGGGGTCGAAGGGCTGCGCGTCGCCGTCGTTCTTGGCGACGACCTCCTGGCCTTCATGTCGGCGGGCGCGGTCGCCGAGCTGCCGACCATCGAGGGCGTCAGCATCGCCGGCCGGGAAATCGTCGCCGCCAACGCTTATCTCGGCGCGCGGCCGGTGGCCGCGGCCCTGGCCCTGGACGTCGATATCGTTCTGCTTGGCCGCACCACCGATGCCGCCCTCGTGCTCGGGCCGTTGATCCACGAGTTCGGCTGGGCCGCCGACGACTGGGACCGACTTGCCGCCGGGACCCTGGCCGGCCACCTTCTGGAGTGCGGTGGCCAGATCACCGGCGGCTACTTCTGCGATCCCGGCTTCAAGGATGTGCCCGGCATGGACAACCTGGGTTTTCCCATCGGCGAGATCGATGCCGAGGGCGATATCGTCATCACCAAGGCGGAAGAGACCGGGGGCCTGGTCAATGCGGCGACGGTGACCGAGCAGCTGCTTTACGAGGTGCACGATCCGGCCGCCTATCTGACCCCCGACGTCAGCCTCGACGTCACCGGCGTGACGCTGGAAGAGGCAGGGCCGAACCGCATTCGCGTGCGCGGCGCTCGCGGTCGGCCGCCGCCGCCAACCCTGAAGGTGACGGTCTCGGCCGACGGTGGCTGGTTGGCGGAGTCCGAGATGATCTATGCCGGCCCCAACGCCCTGGCGCGGGCGCGCTTGGCCGCCGATATCGTGCGCAGCCGCTGCCGGCGCAACGGCGTCATGGAGGCCATGCGGGTCGAAATCGTCGGCATGGGCGCCGTCTTCGACAACGACGCCTCGGAGCGCCAGCGCCGCGACAATCGGCCGCTCGACGGCGAGTACCGCCTGCGCGCCGCCATCCGCACCGCCGACAAGGAAACCGCGACCTATGTCAACGACGAAGTCCTGAGCCTTTTCTGCTCCGGACCGGCCGGCGGCGGCGGTTATCGCTGCAGCGCGACGGGCCAGGTCAACACCGCCTCGGTGCTGGTGCCGCGCGGGCCGGTCGAAGCCCAGGCGCGCGCCGAAGAGGTGGTACCATGAGCGGCGGCGGTGCCGTGACCCTGCCGCTGCACGCGGTCGCCCACGGCCGCGCCGGCGACAAGGGCAACCGCTCCAACATTTCGCTCGTCGCCTACCGGCCCGAGGCCTTTCCTCATCTTGTCGAGCAAGTCACGGAGACGCGGGTCCTGGACCTTTTTCGCCACAAGGGCGCGACGGCGGTGACACGCTACGAACTGCCCAACCTCCACGCCTTCAACTTCGTCATCGACAACGCCCTGGAGGGCGGGGTCAACTCGTCGCTGTCGCAGGATCTGCACGGCAAGACCCTGTCGTTCCTGCTGCTCGGCGAGATCGAGGTGACGCTGCCGCTCGACTGCGTGCCAAAGGGGTCGCGGTATCTGTAGGGGCGCGCAGTCAAGGAAAATCCAAATGCGGCATTTTGCGGTCCTGATACCACTCCTCCTGGCGCCCACGTATCTGGTGTTGTGGTCCTTTGGGCCAGCGGCGGCGGGTACGGCGGCCGTTTGTTCAACAGCGGGCGTCTGGCTCGACCCGCAAAGTGGGGAGCGGCGCGATGCCGTCGAGCTGATGGCGACGTTGGCAACGCCCGGCATCGTGCTGCTCGGCGAAAACCACACCTCGGCCGCGCATCACCGCTGGCAGCTTCACACCTTGGCCGGGCTGCAGGCGCACTACGCCGAGCTGGTCGTCGGCTTCGAGATGTTTCCGCGCGCTCTGCAACCGCAACTCGACGCCTGGATCGCTGGCGCGCAAAGCGATGAAGCTTTCTTGAGCGCCGTGCGCTGGGAGGAGGTCTGGGGCTACGATGCCGACCTTTATTTGCCGCTGCTGCATTTCGCGCGGCAGATGCAGCGTCCCATCGTTGCCCTCAATGTGGAGCGGTCCCTGGTTTCGCGGGTCGGCGATGTCGGCTGGCAGGCCGTGCCGGAGGCGCAGCGCGAAGGCCTTTCGGACCCGGCACCCGCCAGCGCCGCCTATCGCCACAGTCTGGCCGAAGTTTACAGCTCCCAGGGCGTGCATGCTGCCCGGGAGAAGGCGGCGGGGAATGAGGGCGAGAGCCAACCCGAAGACATCGAAGCCGTCCTGACGAGCCCGCTGTTCGAGCGCTTCGTCGAGGCGCAACTGACCTGGGACCGGGCCATGGCCGAGGCGCTCTACAGGGCTCGGCGCGACAATCCGAAAGCCCTGGTGGTCGGCATTCTCGGCAGGGGCCACATCGAATACGGTTATGGCGTTCCGCATCAACTGGCCGATCTCGGCGCCGAACGGGTTACGGTTCTTTTGCCGCTCGACGGTGTCGAGGCTTGCGCGGCGTTGGAACCCGGCGTCGCCGACGCCGTCTTTCTGTTGCCGCCACAAGCGGAAGAGGCGCCGCCGACAGCGAAACCACGTCTCGGCGTCCTCATCGAGACGGCCGAAGGCGGGGTGCGGGTGCGGCATGTGGCCGCCGACAGCATCGCAGAAGCCATCGGCCTCGCCATTGGCGATGTCATCACCGCCGCCGCCGGCTTCGCGACGTTAACGAGTGCCGACCTGGTCGAGGTCGTTCAACGTCAGGCGCCGGGCACCTGGCTGCCGCTGGAAGTGCGGCGCGGCGAGGAGACCTTGCGCCTGGTCGCCGAATTTCCGAGCGTTTTCAAGTGATCGCGATGGTCCGCCACCTGTTCCTGCTCTGCGCCGGACTTCTGTTGTTCATGCGCGCGCTGCCGGCGTCCGGCCAGGAGGTCACGGTACGGCTCGATCCCGCTCAGGGCCTTTTGCAAATCGACCAGAGGCTTTCCATCGCTGTGGCCGGCGACCCCCTATTCGAGCTCGAACCCTGGGTCGAGGTGGTCGAGGCCCGCGTTGATGGCCGTGACGGTGCCGACAGGGTTGGCGTCGAGGTGGCGCGCAACGGCCGTTCCCTGCGCCTTGCGCTGCCGGCGCGGCGGCCGCTTGTGCTGATGCTGCGCCTGCGCGGCCAAATGCCGGCGCTCGACAGCGATGGTGACGCGGTCTCCGGTCCCGAGGGCGCCTATCTGCCGGGTTCTGTCGCCTGGTTGCCGATGCCGGGTGGCGTCTCGGAGAGCGGTGGCCAAAGGGGCCGGATCAGGATCGAGGTGCCGCTGCCGCAACGCGCCGTCGCGACCGGCGAGCTGTTGGCAGAGTCGCAAGACGGCGAAACCTATCGGGCCGATTTCGTATTCGATGCGGCGGGTGAGCGGCCCTCCCTCTTTGCCGGGCCTTACGAAATCGCCGAGCGGCAGGCCGGCGCGATCCGCCTGCGGACTTACTTCTATGCCGAACTGGCGTCCCTGGCCGAGAGCTATCTGCAGACCGCGGCCGGCTACATCGAGCGCTTCGGGCGGCAGATCGGCCCCTATCCCTTTCGCGACTTCCACATCGTCGCGGCGCCGCTGCCGGTCGGCCTCGGCTTTCGCAACC
>JAJFGM010000586.1 GCA_021776145.1 Kiloniellaceae bacterium
ATTGGAGCGGGCGATGAGATTCGAACTCACGACTTCAACCTTGGCAAGGTTGCGCTCTACCCCTGAGCTACGCCCGCGTATGGTTTCGGGGGATAAACCTTTTCGGCCGCGATTTCAAGCCCTCAGTTGTGCCGACGGCCGCGGATAACGGCCCGCTGCGCCGCCCGCGCGGGCTTGCCAGGGCCAAGCCGGTCAGGGTATGAGCCAAGACTTCGTACCCTGCCTATCTGGCGAAACTGGGCGAATATGAGCGAATCAAAGGCAACACCGGACACCGCATCCACAGATCTGCCGACCTCGCCGCAGGATCTCATCGGCCGCCTCGAGCTGCTTGGCATCGCAACCACGAGCTTCACGCATGCGCCGGTCTTCACGGTCGAGGAAGCCAAGGCCCTAAGGGGCGAACTGCCCGGCGCGCACATCAAGAACCTCTTCTTGCGCAATAAGAAAGGGCGGATGTGGCTGCTTACCTGCCTCGAGGATCGCCCTATCGACCTCAAACGCCTCGGCGAGGCGCTCGGGTCGGGGCGGCTGTCGTTCGGCAGCGCTGAACGTCTCCGCCGTTATCTTGGGGTTGAACCGGGCTCGGTCACACCATTTGCCGTGATCAACGACCGTGACGCAGAGGTGCAAATGATACTCGACCGCGACCTCGTGGAACCGCAGATCTTGAACGCGCACCCCCTGGTGAATTCCATGACCACCAGTATTGCCGCGGTCGACCTGCTGCGTTTCCTCGAAGCCGAAAGGCATCCACCGCGGCTTCTCGACATGGCAGAAGTCGCCAAGCCCGAAGCGGCGCGCGACAGCTAGCGGCTCAAGGCGACGGTGCTACAATCGCGCGCCGCGGGACTTGTCAGAGGGCAAGAAAACCGCCATCTATTTGCCGGGTGGCTAAGGGCCGCGCCAGCGGCCCGGGCATGGCAGGTTTTAAACACACGCCTACCATCAGACGCCGCCAACGAAAATTGTGAACTCGACGTAGGACGGACTCCATGGAACATATCCTGAACGCAGGAAACGGCAACCAGCCGGCCAGCGGCCTGATCAAGGACAGCGATCAACAGAGTTTTGCCGCCGACGTGATTGAGGAGTCCATGCGTCAACCGGTCATCGTCGACTTCTGGGCGGAGTGGTGCGGACCCTGCAAACAGCTTGGACCACAGTTGGAAAAGGCGGTGAGCAAGGCCGGCGGCGCCGTTAAAATGGTCAAAATCGATATCGACAAAAACCAATCCCTTGCGGGGCAGCTGCGCATTCAATCGATTCCCACCGTTTATGCCTTTTTCCAAGGCCAGCCAGTCGACGGATTTCAGGGCGCCCAGCCGGAGAGCGAGATCGCCGCGTTCATCGATCGTCTGACCAAGATGTCCGGCGCCGAGGTGCCGGAAAACCCGATCGATCAAGCGTTGGAACAGGCGCAGGCACTGATTGAGGCGGAGGACTTCGCCCCGGCCTCGGCGCTGCTGCAACAGGTTCTTCAGCACGAACCTGATAACCGCCCGGCCCTGGCGGGCCTGCTTGCCTGTTATCTCGGCGGCGGCGACCTGGAAGGGGCGCGACAGATGGCCGATGGATTGGAAAACGACGTGCGCGAAGACGCCGCCTTTGCGTCGGTCCTGGCCAGGCTGGAAGTTGCGGAACGCGCCGCCGAAGCCGGGCCTCTTAACGAGTTGATGGCCATGGTCGACGCCAACTCGGGCGACCATCAGGCGCGGATCGATCTCGCCAACGCACTTGAGGCGGCGGGTCAATCCGACGCCGCTGCGGAAGCCTTGCTGGAGATTATCCGGCGCGACCGTGCCTGGAACGACGAGGCCGCGCGCAAGCAATTGGTCAAGCTGTTCGAGGCCTGGGGACCGACCGACCCGCGCACCCTCGAGTTTCGCCGCCGTCTGTCGTCGATTCTCTTCTCATGAGCCGCGGCCCTTTCGATCCCTCGTTCGAGCAGCTCCCCGATCGCCTGCCTATATTCCCTTTGGCGGGCGTCCTGCTGCTGCCCGGCGGCAAATTACCGCTTAACATATTCGAACCCCGCTACCTGGCCATGTTCGACGATGCCTTGGCCAGCAACCGGCTGATCGGCATGATCCAGCCGAGCGAGACCGTCGAGGGCGACGCACCGCCGGCGATTTACGCTACAGGCTGTGTCGGCCGCATCACAGCCTATAGCGAAACCGATGACAGCCGTTACCTGACCACGCTGTCGGGTCTGATTCGCTTCGAGATCGCCGAAGAGCTCCCGACCGGAAGCTACCGGCTCATCCGGCCCCTTTACGAGCGGTTCTCCGGCGATCTCAAGGAAGATCACAGTGAAATCGATCGCGATCGCCTACTGGCCGCGCTCTCCGATTACTTCGAGGCCAATTCGATCGAGGGCGATTGGGAGACCATCGAGCAAACCGGGGACGAAAATCTGGTGACTTCGCTATCGATGATCTGCCCGCTCAAGGCGGCGGAAAAACAGGCCTTGCTCGAGGCAATGACCCTCTCGACCCGGGCCAAAACCCTGACCGCAATTATGGAAATGTCGACACACGACCGCAACGACGAGAGCGCCGCATCGCACCATTGACGCCCGGTCTGTTAACGCCCGGCCTGTTAACGCCCGGCCTGTTAACACCCGGTCTGCCGCGCCCGGCAACACAAGACGAGGACAACGAAATGAGCGAAGCCCCTTCGAAGGTCGATCCAAAGTTGTTGGAAATTCTCGTCTGTCCGCTGACCAAGGAACCGCTGGAGTACGACGCCGCGGCGGGCGAACTGATCAGCCGCAAGGCTGGACTGGCCTTTCCGATCCGCGACGGCATTCCGATCATGCTGCCCGACGAAGCCCGGCAACTCGAGCCTTGAGGTCACCACCATGACCGAGTCCCCACACGATAGCGAAGATTTCGATACCAAGCAGTGGCCGAGCGAAATCCGCTACTCGAAGGACGACAAAACGCTGACCGTCGACTTCGACGACGGGAACAGCTTCACCTATCCCGCCGAACTATTGCGCGTTGAAAGCCCCTCCGCTGAAGTGCAGGGTCACGGGCCCGGCCAAAAGACCATTCTGGCCGGACGCCGGCACGTCGGTATCATGGCCATCGAATCGGTGGGCAATTATGCCGTGCGCCTCAAGTTCGACGACCTGCACGATACCGGGATCTTTTCCTGGACCTACCTCTACAAGCTCGGAAGCCAACAGTCGGAGATCTGGGCCGAGTACCTGGCGGCCCTGGAGCGCCAGGGCCTGTCGCGCGAGCCCGGCGGCTAGAGCAGATCCGGGTCACACGGAATCGCCAGCGGTGACCCATTGACCCGGTGAATCTGCTCTAACCATTTGATGTGGCGCGGATTCACATGGTGTTTTGGAACTGGAACCGCCTTAATCGTTCTCGGCGGGAAAGGCGACAATCGGCGGAGCGGCCCCGAGAGCGTCGATGATGGCGAGCCACTCGACCGGACAGGCCCGCATCGGATCGCCTCGCTGACAGGCGACACCAAACTCGACAGCCTGTCGACCGCGCTGCAACTCCTCGCCCGCCAGGGGAAAGTCCTGCGCGCCGAAGGGCTGGACGCGGTAGACGCCCTGCACAACGTATAATGCCTGTTTGCCCGCGACGACGTGGAACAGAGAGATCTCGCCCAATCCGTTGCGGGCGCTTTTGGTGCAGGCAAGAATACGGAATGCGACAGGGAAATCGTTGCGCCGGTTTTCTTCGACCGCGGTGGCAAATACGTCGTCGCAAATCGCCCGGTAACGCTGGATAATGCCGTCAAAATACGTGGTGAAGGCGTTATCGGCGAGATCGGTGAAGATCTGCAACGAGATCAGCCGACGCCAATCCTCGCCGATCTGGTCGCGCGGCACCCAGTTGCTGGCAGCGCCCTTGGCATTCCGGGTCTGGCCATTCACAACCCACTGTGGCGGCAGCGCAACGATGTAATGTTCGCCTCCGCCGCCGGAAAGAAGGGCGCTGTCACCCTGCGCGGCGACGCTATTCGCGGCAGCGGCACTCCAAAGGCTCAAGGCGAAACAGAGCGAGCGGGCGGCGCGCCAGAGCATCATTTCAAAGGGTTTCACCACGGATCAACCGCGGCAGATCGCCGACCATGCCCATGGCGTGGCGCATGAAGAAACGCTTGAGCGGCGGCACGCCGTCTACCGCGGCTATGCCGAGGTCCCGCGCCAGGCGCAGTGGCGCGATATTGTTGGAGAACAACCGATTCAGGCTGTCGGTGGCGGCGATCAACGCCAAATTATCGAAACGCCGCCAACGCTGGTAACGCTCCAATACGGTGGATTCGCCGATATCCAGGCCCAAGCGCCGCGCGTCCATCAGCACTTCGGCCAATGCCGCCACGTCACGCAGGCCAAGATTGAGGCCTTGTCCGGCGATGGGATGAATGCCGTGCGCCGCATCGCCAATGAGCACCAGACGCCGGTCGAGGTATCGTTCGGCGTGCAGCAGCGACAAGGGATAACTCCAGCGTCGCCCCATTACGCGCAACGCGCCTAAAGTCATGCCAAAGCGGCGCATAAGCTCGTACCCGAAGGCGGCATCGTCGAGCGCCATGATCGACGACGTCAGGTCGCGCTTCTCGGTCCACACCAGAGACGAACGATGAATGCCAGCGGCCGCGTCGGTCATCGGCAGCAAGGCAAAGGGGCCCGAGGGCAGGAAGTGCTCGTGGGCGACACCGTGGTGGGGTTTATCATGGCCGACCGTGCAGACGATCCCGTCCTGGCCATAGTCCCAGGTGCCGACGGCGATGCCGGCGGCCGCGCGCAACGGCGATCCGCGACCATCGGCGGCGACCGCCAAAGAGGCATAGACGCAACGGCCATCGTCCAGCTCCGCTTCGACGCGGGTCGGCAGGCGCCGCAAGGCGGCGAGGCTCATCGGCGCCAGGAGTTCGAGGTTCGCCAGTTCGCCCGCGCGCGCCAAGCCGGCCCGTCGGATAAAGCGGTTTTCGACGATGTGACCAAGCGGCCCGCCGTCGATATCGGAAGCGTCGAAGTGAAGAAATAAGTGTGACGCGCGGCCGCCTGAAGCCTTTCCCTCCGTCACGCGGATATCGCGAATCGCCTCGGCGTGGTCGGCCAACCCTGGCCAAACGCCGGTCGTCGCGAGCACCTGCTGCGAGCCGCGGGCAATAGCCGAGGAGCGGCCATCAAAAGCGGTGGCGGTGGCGGTTGCCGGGTTTTCGCGATCCACAACAACCACCGAAACCCCAGCCTCGGCCAGCGCGATGGCCAGCGACAGACCGACCATGCCACCGCCGACAATCAGCACTTCGCAATTCAGGTCCGCCGCCCTCTTGGCTGAGCGAGGCGTCCGCCCTTGCGATGCCGGGGATTCGGAGGCGTCTTTCATATCGGCAGAATTCCGCTTAGGCAACGAATTGTCCAGCCACTTCGCAAGTTCGGAGGACATCATACCATCAACGCGCACAAATTTTGTGCAGGCCAGATCGATTGCCTAGTTTTTTGGCACATCCTTTGAGGCCTGATCGATGCGGTTCCCACACCCATCAAGTAACGCCTTGTAATTAAATATTTTTGCGCACTGCACCATTCTTGGCATGCTTCTTGAAACCGACGCGTTGGGGAAGCCCATCACGGCGGCAACACCGGCGAAAGATATCCGATCGCCGCGGTGGGAATGCGCACCGGAAAAACCCGCGCTGCATAGCGGGACGGGCTGTTCATATGGGAAACTCGAGTGAGGACTTGAAATGAAAAGACCATGCAAACGCCGCTTACTCGCCGGTTTGTCCTGTGCCGTGGCGCTCTTGTCGGCGACCCCGGCCAGCGCCGAGGTCACCGGCGAGACCGCCTTTGTCTTCAATACTTTCGCGTTTCTCGTCCACGGCGTATTCGTCATGTGGATGGCCGCCGGTTTTGCCATGTTGGAAGCCGGCCTGGTGCGCACCAAGAACACCGCGATGATCTGCCTGAAGAATATCGCAATCTATTCACTGGCCGGTATTCTCTACTACCTCGTCGGCTACAATCTGATGTATGTCGATGTCAGCGGTTTCATCGGCTCGCTGAGTCTGTTCTATGACACCAGTCCAGCCGAACTGGCACTGCTGGGTGCCGAGTCACCCGGCACCGCCGAGATCGAGACCGTTTCCGGCAACGGTTATTCCGTAATGTCCGACTGGTTCTTCCAGATGGTATTCGTCGCCACGGCGGCATCCATCGTTTCAGGTACCTTGGCCGAGCGCATCAAGATCTGGCCGTTTTTGGCCTTCGTGGTGGTGCTCACAGGTGTCCTCTATCCGATTCAGGGTGCCTGGAGCTGGGGTGGTGGGTTCCTCTCGGAGATGGGATTCTCCGATTTCGCCGGCTCGACCATCGTCCATTCGGTGGGCGGTTGGGCGGCACTGACCGGTGCCATCATTCTCGGCCCTCGCAAAGGCAAGTTCGGTGCCGGTGGCCGGGTCAATCCCTTGCCGGGCGCCAACCTGCCGCTGGCTACGCTGGGCACCTTCATTCTCTGGATGGGCTGGTTCGGTTTTAATGGCGGTTCGCAACTGGCGCTCGGTTCGGCGTTG
>JAJFGM010000587.1 GCA_021776145.1 Kiloniellaceae bacterium
CCCCTCGTCGGTCTTGATGAACGCCTTGCCGGCCAAGGTCGCCGGCGTCGAGCGCCTGGTCATGGTGGTGCCGACCCCCGACGGCGTGGTCAATCCGCTGGTCCTCGCCGCGGCGCACTTGGCCGGCGTCGACGAGGTCTATCGCATCGGCGGGGCGCAGGCCGTGGCAGCGCTGGCCTACGGCACCGAAAGTATCGACCCCGTCGACAAGATCGTCGGGCCCGGCAACGCCTATGTCGCCGAAGCCAAACGCCAGGTCTTCGGCGAGGTCGGCATCGACATGATCGCCGGCCCCTCGGAGATCCTGGTGGTCGCCGACGCCGCCAACGACCCCGCTTGGATCGCCGCCGACCTGCTGTCCCAGGCCGAGCACGACACCTCGTCGCAGGCCATCCTGATCACCGACGACGGCGCCTTCGCAACGGCGGTGGCGGCGGCCCTGGAAACCCACCTGGAAACCCTGCCGCGGCGCGAAATCGCCGCCGAGAGCTGGCGCCGGCACGGCGCCATCATCCTGGTCCAGAGCCTCGACCAGGCGCCGGCGCTGATCGACCGCATGGCGCCCGAGCATCTGGAAATCGCCACCGCCGAACCGGATGCCATGGCCGCCGAGGTGCGCAACGCCGGCGCCATCTTCCTTGGCCGCTTCACGCCCGAGGCCCTGGGCGATTATATCGCCGGCCCCAACCACGTGCTGCCGACGGCGCGTTCCGCCCGCTTCGCCTCGGGCCTGTCGGTCTTCGATTTCCTCAAGCGTTCCTCGCTCATCGCCTGCGACCGCGCCGGCCTCCAGGCCATCGGACCTGCCGCCATCACCCTGGCCGGCTGCGAAGGCCTCGATGCTCACGCACTGTCGGTGGCGTTGCGACTGGAGTCGCCGGACGACTAAAGCCACCTAGTCCCGACCCTTCGGGTCTCTGGTTGCGGCACCGGAACGCATTTGATTTGGTATCGCGGCACCGGCCCTCTCCCCCACCCGGCCACCCACGGAATTGTAAACTCCTGGGGGGCCGGGTGGGGGAGAGGGCCGGTGCCGGTTCGACGCCAGTCGAACACACAACGAACGTGAAGTGAGCTGGCCGGTTCGGCGCCAATCGAACACACAACGAACGTAAAGCGAAAAACCCACAACTATGCGTGAGATTTCGTCATGTTCCTTTGTTATAAGATTGCGCGTCACGGCGTAGCGGGAATCCGGGTATGAGCGAAGACACACATTCGAACGAGCAGGACTCGCAGGCGGACGGCCACTACCTCGCCAACATCACGCTGGAAGAGCGCAGCGTCGTGCGCCGTTCGGCCGAGGTCGAACACGAACGCCAGGTGGCGATTTTCGACCTGTTGGAGAAAAACGCCTTTGCGCCCTTGGGCGAGGACTATCGCGGCCCCTACAATCTGCATCTGTCGATCGAGGAAACCCGGCTGCTGTTCGACATCCACGACACCGACGACACGCCGCAAGGCAAGGTGATCCTGCCGCTGCTGCCGTTTCGCCGCATCGTGCGCGACTATTTCACCGTCTGCGAGAGCTATTTCGACGCCATCAAGACCGCCAGCCCGACGAAGATCGAGTCCATCGACATGGGCCGCCGCGGCCTGCACAACGATGGCTCGCAGCTGCTGCAAGAGCGCCTGGAGGGTAAAATCGAGGTCGACTTCGATACCGCCCGGCGGCTCTTCACCCTGATCTGCGTGCTGCATATCAGGGGCTGAGGTCTAGTGGCTCGACTCAGAGATTTTGACGGTTTCACCGCGAAGATTTTGCCCGCCGGCAAGGCGCGGGTTGCGCGGTGGTGCCAACCACCACGAGCAACACGGCCCATGCGTCGCACCTGGGCCGCGGGCGGGCAAAAGATCGCGGCCTTCGGTGGGGCCAATCGACCTTCTGGGGGCGTTGCGCTACTTGCCCGATGTCCCGCATCGCGCTGCACAGCGCGCCTACCCAGAGGGACGATTGGCCTCCATGAAACTGTCATTATCTCTGTGTCGAGTCACTAGATGGTCGATCTGCCCGATGCAGTCCTGTTTTGCTGCTCGCAGAATTCGGTGCGCTCACCCATGGCCGAAGGCCTGCTGAAGCACCTGCTCGGCCACAGGGTCTATGTCGATTCCGCCGGCGTGCGCGCCAACGACATCGACGGCTTCGTCATCGAGGTCATGGAAGAGCTTGGCATCAACATGTCGAAGCACCGCACCAAGAGCATCGACGACCTGGAAGACACATCGTTCGACCTCATCATCTCGCTGTCGCCGGAAGCGCAGCACAAGGCGGTCGAGCTGACACGCACCATGGCCTGCGATGTCGAATTCTGGAACACCTTCGACCCGACCCTGGTCGAGGGCAACCGCGAGACCCGGCTTGACGCCTACCGCCAAGTCCGCGATCAACTGCAAAAGCGTATCCAGGAACGCTTCACCCTCGACCTCAAGCCGGATGTTTAAGTCCTAGCCAAAGATCTTCGGGCAGAACTCATTTGTTGGGCGGGGATCCGGCGTGTGTGCCGGCATCGTCCAGGCAGGCACGCAACTCCGCCGCCAGATTTTCGACGTGGGTGGTGATTCCGGCGAAATGGCCTTCGGCGATGGTGCGCACTTCGACGTCGTCGGCGATGTTGCGCCAGGCGCCGGGATGGGAGCTGCCGACACGGTTACCTTCGCTCGCCACCATGCAGGTTATGCGCCCGGCGTAGGGTTTCGGCAGGTAGGTGTTCATGACCCGGCGATAGTGCGCACGCAGGGGGGCGTGCGGTTGCGCTTCGGTTCTTCTGCGCCGCGCCGCGAACCCGTCCAGACGCGAGAGGTGTTCGCTCAAAGAGCGGGTACGAAGCTTGCGGCGGAAACGACGGAACTTCCAGAGTGCGTGCTGAATTTCAAGAAAACCGCCGAAAAAACCACTCCCGCAGGCGGCATCGACTCCTTCGAGAACCCGGCGCGCCTGCTGCGCGAAAAAGCCGGCGTTGTAGGAGGGCGTGTCGACCAGCACCAGCAAGGCAACCTCTTCGCCCTCGGCGCGGAGCTGATTGGCAAGTTCCAGCGCCACCAAGCCGCCGTTGCAATGGCCGCCCAGCAGATAGGGCCCGGCCGGCTGCACCGCCCGCAGATCCCTTAGCCGCGCCGCCGCCATCTCCTCGATGCTGTCGGGTAGCGCCGCGCCGTCCAAGCCATGCGGCGCGACCGCGACGAAAGCTTGCCGCGTGCCGAGGTGGCGCGCCAGGTTGCGGCAGTAAAGGCCGCCGCCGGCGTAGTCGCCGTGCAGAAAGAACAGGGGAAGTCCCGTACCGCCCTGGATTTGCGTTATGGAAGACTGCATCAACGCGCTGTCGTGTTCGCGCAGCCTGGCCGCCAAATACTCGACGGTCGCGCCCTGGAACAGCGTTGCGATCGGCAGGGCGATGCCAGTGACCTGCTCCACCTTGCGGAACATACGCGCGGCGAGCAGGGAATGACCGCCGCAAGCGAAGAAATCGTCACAGACGTCGACCCGTTCCAGCCCAAGAAGCTCGGCCCAAATCCCGACGAGCAGTTCTTCGGTCGGATTACGCGGTTCCTGATAGTGCGTTCCGGAGGCGCCGCCGGCGTCTTCCGGATCCGGCAAGGCCTTGCGGTCGAGTTTGCCATTGTGCAGCAGGGGAAAGGCGTCGACGAAAACCAGGGACGCCGGAACCATGAAGTTGGGGAGAAAGACACGCAAATAGTCTCTGAGCTCGCCGGTGGAGACTTCAGCGCCCGCGGCGCGCAGCAAGTAGGCCACCAGCCGGGGTTCGCCACGGCGATCCGGCCTGGCAAGGACGACGGCGCCCTCGATTCCGGGGTGTTCGGCGAGACAGGCCTCGATCTCGCCCGGCTCGACCCGCAGGCCGCGTATATTGATCTGATCGTCGTCGCGTCCGGCAATCTCGATGGTTCCGTCGGCATGGAAACGCCCGACGTCCCCAGTCTTGTACATACGGCCAAAGGGGTCTTGCGGAAAAGGCACCGCCAGAAACCGCTCAGCGGTCAGTTCGGGACGGTTGAGATATCCGTCGACCAAACCGGCACCGGAGATATAGAGCTCGCCATAGACACCCGCCGGCACCGGCTCGAGGTGCCTGTCGAGGATGTAGATCCGGTTGTTCGCGAGCGGTCGTCCGATGGGAATATCGGCGGGCAAGGCCGAGCCCGGCGGCAGGCGATGATAGCTTTGAACCTGGGTGCATTCAGTCGGCCCGTAGAAGTTGAAGAATTCGACCTGGCCACCGAACAGCCTGCGGGCCTTGCGAACAATTCCCGGACCAAGCTTCTCGCCGCCAAAGGCACAAATTCTCAGGTCGCTGCCGCTCACGTCTTCGGGACTCTCGGGCATGGCGTCAACCAGCGGCGCCACGATACTCGTGACCACCGTCGCCCGGCTGTCGCGGATGCGGCGCAGCATCCGTTCGGGATCGCCGGCCTCGTTCTCGTCGAAAAATACCAGCCGCCCGCCGCAGGCGAGGCTGCCGAAGATCCCCCTGATGGAGGCATCCCAGGCAAAGGAGCTGATCTGCGCGAAGCGGTCCTCTGGCCCGATCTTCAGTTCGTCGCGCATGAAGTTGACAGTGTTGGTTGCCCCCCGATGGCGCGCGATCACCGCCTTCGGCAGGCCCGTCGAGCCCGAGGTGTAAATCACGTAGGCGGCATCTTCGGGGCCAACCGGCAGGTTCGGATTGGCCTCGCCGAACCGCGCGCTGTCCGCTGTCAGCACGTCGAGGTCGAGGACCGTGGCAGAGAGCGATGCACAAAGTTCCGAGAAACGCTGCACGCTCAGCACCCAGGCCGCGCCGCTGTCTTCCTGCATGAACGCCAAGCGGCTTGCCGGGTAGACCGTCGGCAAGGGCAAATAGGCCGCCCCGGCCTTGAGGATGGCCAACAAGGCCACGACCAACTCGACGGAACGATCTAGACAGACCCCAACCGGCGTGCCCGGCGCGATGCCGCGCGCAATGAGGTCATGGGCCAAGCGGTTCGCTCGCTTGTTGAGCTCGGCATAGGTGAGGCACTGTCCGCCGCACTCCAGCGCCATGGCGCTTGGCCGCAGCGCCGCCTGTTTTTCGAATTGCTGATGCAGGAACTGTTTATCGCCATAATCGACCGCTGTGTCGTTCCATTGCACCAGGATCCGCTGGCGCTCTTCGGCGGAGAGAATCGGAAGCCGCGACAGCCGGCAAGCCGGATCCCCGACAATGCCCTGCAGCAGGGTGGTGAAGTGCCGCGCCAGGCGGCTTATCGTGGCACCGTCGAACAGATCGCTGTTATAAATGAACTCGCCTTTCAGGCCGTCTGACTGCTCGCGCATGGCGAGACTCAGATCGAGCCGCGAGACCTGGCTGTCGAGATCGACGGGCTCGCTGCGCAGACCGGCAACGAAGGCCGGCTCGACGGCGCGTTCCCTGAGTTGGAACAGGACCTGGCAGAGCGGTGCGCGGTCGGCCGTTCGCGCCGGCTTCACCGCCTCGACGATGCGCCAGAACGGCACGTCCTGATGTTCAAGCGCCCCCAAGGTGGCCGAGCGGACACGCTGTAACAGCTCGTGGAACGGGGGATCTCCCGAAAGATCGCCGCGCAGAGGCAGCCGATTGACGAACAAACCGATCAGATTTTCGGTCTCCACCCTATTGCGACCCGCCACCGGGAACGCCAAGACGACATCTTCTTGGCCGCAATGGCGCGCCAACAGAACCTTGAAGGCCGCCGCCAAGGTCATGAATAGTGTCGCTCCCTGTTCCCGACCCAGGCGCTTCAAAGCCTCACTCAAAGCCATCGGCAGCATGAAACGGCAGCTGGCTCCGGCTTCACCCGCCACGGCGGGGCGCGGGTGATCGCTTGGCAGTTCGAGCACCGGCAAGGGGCCGGCAAGCTGGCGTTTCCAGTAGTCGAGCTGGCGGGAATTGGCCGCCGCATTCGCCGCACCGGCCTGCCACGCCGCGTAATCGTCGTATTTATGCTCCGGCTCCGGCAGCGATGGCGGCCTGCCGTCGGTAAGGTCACCGTAGAGCTGCATCAGCTGCGCGTCGAAAAGCTGCCGCGACCAGCCATCCCAGACTATGTGATGTACGGTCCAGAGCAGCAGGTGCTCTTGCGGCCCAAGGCGCAACAGACGCAGGCGCAGCAGGGGATCCGTCGCAAGATCGAAGGGTTTCTTTACGTCCGCCGCGGCAAGTTCTTCAATTTCCGCCTGGCGAAAGCCTTGCCGCAGAGCAGACAGATCCGTAACGACAAGGTCAGGCGCCGTGGCCGGGCGCACGGCCGCACGCACTTCGCCGTCGACCTCCACAAAGTTGGTGCGCAGCACTTCATGGCGCCGAAGGATCTCGCACAAGCTGCGTTCCAGCGCGGATCGCTGCAGCGGCCCGACAAGCCGCAGGGCATTCTGCATGTTATAGGCACAGGTCTCGCGCGCGCCTTGCTGAATGTGCCAGAGCGGCACCTGCGAGGCGGAAAGCGTGCCCCGTTGGCCCGGCGGCACGGCGCCAATCGCCGGCGCGGCCACGACCTTGGCCGCAAGGGCAGCGGCCAGAAGAGTGGCCGGCGTCGGCGACTCGAACACCGCTGAAATCGCCAGCTCGGTGCCGAAAGTGGCCCGGATCCGAGCCAAAAGGCGTGCCGCACTGAGCGAATCGCCGCCGAGATGGAAAAAGTCGTCGTCCAGACCGACTTCGCCAGGACCGAGCACCTGGCTCCAGATCTCGGCCATGGCGACTTCATCGGCCGAGGCGGCGCGGCGTCCGGGCGGCGGCGTGGCGGCGGGCGAACGGGGGGCGCGACCCGGCGCCGCGACGTCGAGCTGCCGCGCCAGGTCGTTGCGCCGGACCTTGCCGGTCGGTCCCTTGGGGATTTCGTCGGCGAGGATGATGCGTCGCGGCACCTTGAAATCCGCCAGCCTCTCGGCCGCGAAAGCGCGCAAGTCCGCCTCGTTTGCCCGCGCTTGCGGTCGCAACACAACAACCGCCGCGACATCTTCGCCAAGGGTGTCATGCGGAGCCGCGAAGGCGACGGCGTCGCTCACCGCCGGATGGGCCAACAGGACTTCGTCGATTTCGCGCGGCGCGATGTTCTCGCCGCCGCGGTTGATGATCTCCTTGAGGCGGCCGGAAAGCCACAGATAACCGTCTTCGTCGAGGTGTCCGAGGTCACCGGTCTTGAACCAGCCCTCGACGAAAGCTGAGGCATTGGCGTCGATGTTCGCCTCATAGCCGGCGGTGACACCGGCGCCGCGGATCGCGATCTCGCCGCTCTCTCCCGCTGGCAGGCGTCCACCGTCGGACCCCAGGACGACGACCTCGCAGCCGGTCGCGAGCCCGACCGATCCGGGTTTGCGGGAAAGTGGCGGTAATGGATTGGCGCAGATCTGGTTGGAGGCCTCGGTCATGCCGTAGGCCTCGATCACGGGAACCCCGAAGACCTCCTCCAACGCCGCTAAAACTTGCAGTGGCAGGGACGAAGAGGCAGAGCGCAACAGCCGGAGCGCATGCCGCGGCGGCTGCCCCCGCCGCCCGAGTTCGGCCAGGACCGCCTGATACATGGTCGGCACCGCGCTCGACCAGGTGGCGCCGGAGGCGGATAAGGCCTCGAGATACGCGATCGCGTCGAACGGCCCCGGGCAGAGGATCGACCCCCCGGAGGCAAGCGTGGCAAGCACACTGCCGACCAACCCATGAACGTGATAGAGCGGCATGGGCGCCAGGCAGCAGTCCTCCCCGCCCAGCGCCAGCGACGCCGCGATATTGCCCGCCGAGGCACAGAGATTTTCGTCGCTGAGCGGCACGACCTTCGGGCGCGAGGTCGTGCCCGAGGTCTGCAGCAGCAGAGCGATACGCCGGCCTTCGGCGGATTCGCGGGCCACGGGAGCGGCCACCGCCGTCGCGCGCCCGTCGAGAAGGAATTGCCCCGCCACGGCTCCGTCCGGAATTGTCCGCTCGATGACGCGCAACCCGCCGCGGCGGGCCGCCTCGATCAGGGCGCCATCGCGCCGCGGCTCGACCACCACCGCCGTGATGCCGAGCTGATCGAGATGTTGCTCGAGTTCCGCTGCTCCAAATGCGGGATTGAGGGGCGCGGCAACCGCGTTGGCGGCCAGGGCCAGAAAGAGACTGGTCTCCTCCGGCCCGTTGGGCGCGGCAAAGGCGATGCGCGAAGTGTCGTTCAGGCCGAGGCCGGCCAGCACCAAGGCGCTGTCTTCGACCAACGCCTGTAGCGCGGCGTAACTCATTGGTGCACGCGAACCGGCCTGCAGAAAGGGGGCCTCGGGCCTTGCTCGCGCAGCCCGCGCGACCAAGCTGTGCAACGACCGGCGCCTAACCGTGGGTTGCTCGTTCAGAGAAATGGCCCGCGGTGTGTTCACGATCAAGCCTTGTTTCCGGATAACCCCTGGGTGAGCCGACGCTGTGGACCGGGGCGGCGCGCGGATCTGGGCGCGCCTCGGGTAGCAGACCGAGGACGCCGAAGCAATCAGCCTTAATATGGCAGAGCTTTGATTTCCAGAATATTAGCGACGTTGAACTGCGCAATAGTGACCTTCGCGCCGGGGACCTTAGCATTGGGGACCTTAGCATCGGGGGCCTATTGCCAGCGACGCCGATTGACGCCTAGGTCGTCCAGTGGCAGCGCCAGAGCTCCAGCGTAGTCCGGGCCGAGGTCGAGCAAACGAACCTGCCAATCTGTCTGGCCCTCCGGCGTCAGGATCGGCCCGCCAGGGCCCGTTAGGGGCACCTCGAAGGATTGTGTCGGCAGCGACAGCCCCATCGCCAGAGCCTTGATATAGGCTTCCTTGCAGGTCCAGGCGCGAAAGAACAGGGCGCGCCGTTCCGCCTCGGCGAGCCCATCGAAGACCGCCACTTCGGCCGGCGCGAAGAAGCGCCCGACGAGCGGCATGATGTCGAGATCGCGACCGCACCATTCGACATCGACACCGACCTCGCAGTCGCGGGTCACCGCCAGCAACGCGCGGCCGTGACTATGCGATGTGTTGAAGTGCAGTCCCGATTCGGCGAGCCGTGGCTTGCCGTTACCCCAGGTGGTGAATTCCAGATCTCGCGGGCTGCATTCGAGGTAGGCGCCGAGCATAGTTCTGTACCAGGCCCGACGGGCGACAAAGGCGGCACGGTCCCTGTCGAAACGGAAAGCCTCGGCGCGCGCCCGTTCCTCGGCGCCAAGCAGCGCACGGGGGCCTTCCCCCGCCGGCAGGGCCTTGAGGTCGGCGTGCCAGACGTCGACCTGGCCCGTTTTCAGTTTCGGAACCCGGGCGCTACCGGTCGCAGTCACCGGACGATCCGCATAATCGGTGAAATTCGCACTGGCCGCACCTGACACACCTAATTCACATGGATCCGGCGGCCCGCCACCGGCTTGCGGGCGACGGTATCAGGCTGGACAGGCCGACGCCAAGGCCCCCGATAGGAGACCCTAGCACCTTTTCCAAGATTTATAGCCCAGCGGTCAGCTGTTCTTGAAGCTGTTGTCGCCCTGGTCCTCGCGCCGCGGCGGCACCAACAGTGTCGTCACGTTACGCAGCAGGCTGCGGAAAGCCGGGTCTTCGACGCCCGAGGCCGGCTGCCCCGTCGCGACGGTGGAGGAGATGCGGTTGGAGCCGTTGCAGAAGGCCATCAGCAGCTTGACCCCCTGCGAGGCCGAGTGACGCGGCTGATCGGGGTCGGCGCAGACCTGCGCCTGATTGGCATTCTCGGCCGGATTGAAGAGCACAACGAAGCGGTAGGGCGAACGTTCGACATCGGCCGGCGTGAAATTGAGGCGCGGGCCGAAGTTGGAGCCGTTCATGGCATCGGCGATTCCACGGTCGACGACGGCCTGCTCGGCGCCGAAGGGGTTGCCGACGACATGCACCTTGACCCCGCCATAGGCCGCAACGCTGTTGAGCACATCGGGCTCGTAGGAGGGCTGGATATAGGTCGGGTAAATGACCGTACCGGCAGTACAGGCCGTCAAGACCACGAGACCCGCGGCGAGGCTGAGAAGTCTTGATGCTAACATGCTGACATCCTCTATCTGTGGGCATCCTCGATATATGGTCGGTAAAACCGCGCCGCGACGATCGCAGATCCTACAAAACGGGACCTCGGGCGGTTCACCGCTTGCGGCACAGTATTCATGCCCGCGCCCTGCAAAGCCATTCATTGACTGTCACATTTGCGTGCTGAATTGGATCGGGCGAATGCGGAAAAGGGCCGGACGGCCGGAAACGACCACCCTGGCACTGCCGCGTAACGCCGTTTGTTCTCTGCATATCTTTTATGTATGATCCGCCGCGTTCGACCCGGCAGGCCGCCGGAGCGGCGCGTCGCGATGATCGCGCGACAAGAAATTCATCAAGCCACAACAACTCTATACAAAGACGAGGGTATGGCGAAAGAAGACCTATTGGAGTTCCAGGGTACGGTGGTCGAGCTGCTGCCGAACGCGATGTTCCGCGTCAAGCTCGATAACGACCACGAGGTGCTGGCGCACACTGCGGGCAAAATGCGCAAGCACCGCATCCGCGTGCTTGCCGGCGACCGTGTCAACGTGGAGATGACGCCCTACGACCTGACCAAGGGCCGCATCACCTTCCGCTACAAATAAGGCCGGAGGCCGCTCATGGCCCCGCCCGACCGGGGGTCCCCGCCCCTCGTCCTGGCGTCCGCCTCGCCGCGGCGCGTCGAGCTTCTATCGCAAATCGGCATCGCGCCGGACCGCATCGATCCCGCCGACATCGGCGAGACGCCGCGGCGGCGTGAACTGCCGGCCGACTACGCCCGCCGCATGGCGCGCGAGAAGGCCGCCGCCGTCGCCGTCCGCCATCCCGAGAGCCTCATTCTCGCCGCCGATACCGTCGTGGCGCTGGGACGCCGCATCCTGCCCAAGGCGGAGGACGAGGCCACCGCCCGCGCCTGCCTCGAGAAGCTGTCGGGGCGCCGCCACAGGGTGCTGGG
>JAJFGM010000588.1 GCA_021776145.1 Kiloniellaceae bacterium
TGCCTTCGAAACAGCTCATTTTCCCACCCCTCCAAACCGTTGCGGCGGCACCTCAGATGATCTCGAAGTAACGCTGCATTTCCCAATCGGTGATGGCCTTGCGGAACTCGCGCTCTTCCCATTCTCGGGTCGCGGCGTAATGCTCGACGAAGGCGTCGCCGAAGAGCTCGCGCGCGGCTTTGGAGCGTTTCAGACGGCCGGCGGCCTCGAAGAGCGTGGCCGGCAGGCTGCGCTTGGTTGGCACCTTCTTGTCGTAGGCGTTGCCGACGATCCCGGCATCGGGCTCGATGCGGTTTTCGATGCCCCAAAGACCGGATCCGATGGCGGCGGCCAGGGCTATGTAGGGATTGATGTCGGCGGCGGCGATGCGGTACTCGACGCGTTGCGATTTCGCCGATCCGGGAATGGCGCGCAGCGCGCAGGTGCGGTTCTCGACACCCCAGGTGGCGGCGGTCGGGGCCCAGAACCCCGGTATCAGACGGGTGAAGCTGTTGACCGTCGGCGCCACCATCGACAGCAGCTCGGGCATCAGGGCCTGCTGGCCGCCGATGAAATGCCGCATGGCATCGGACATATTGTGTGCCTGCGCCGGATCGTGAAAGACCGAGCCACCGTCCTGGTTCTGCAACGAGATATGAATGTGGCCGGATTGTCCCGGCCAGTCCGGCGACCATTTGGCCATGAAGGTCGCCATCCAGCCGGCGCGCTGCGCCAGGACCTTGGTAAAGGTCTTGAAGAGCGCCGCCTTGTCGGCGCCGCGCAGGGCCTCGTCGACGGCGATGGCGGCTTCTATGACGCCCGGGCCGGTCTCGGTGTGCAGGCCTTCCAGTTCCATGTCCATTTCGTTGCAGGCCGACAACAGCGCCTCGTAGAACTCCGAGTGCACCGAGTTGCGCAGCGTCGAATAGCCGAACGAGCCCGGCGTGATGGGGCGCAAATCGCGGTAGGCTTTTTCGCGCACGCTGTCGGGCGTCTCCTCGAAGACGAAAAACTCGAACTCGCAGGCGGCGGAGACCCGGTAGCCCAGGCCCGCGGCACGTTCAAGCACGCGGCGCAACGTGCCGCGCGGGCAGACGGCCTCGTGCGGACCGATGAACTCGGCGAGGAAAAGCAGGCTGTCTTCCTCGAAGGGCAGTTCGCGGCAGGTCTCGGGCAGCAGTCGCACGGCGGCGTCGGGATAGCCGGTGTGCCAGCCGGTGATCTTGACGTTGTCGTAGAGCTGGTCGTCGGAGTCCCAGCCCAGAACCACGTCGCAAAAGCTGAAGCCGCCGTCGAGCGCCGAGAGGAACTTGTCCCGCGACATGTACTTGCCGCGCAGGATGCCGTCGGTGTCGAAAACCCCGACCTTGATATAGTCCAGCCCGCGTTCCTCGATGATCTGCCGTGCATCGGCTGCGGTCTTGACCTCGCTGGCTTCCATTTCGCTCCTCCGGCTTGAGACTGGGTGCGGGGCAACTGCCTTGCCTCGGCGAATAGAGCAAAGTGCCGTGGCGGTAAACCCTGAAGTCGCGGCTCAGCCCGCCGGAGGCCGGGTCAACTCGCTGCTGGCAAAAAAACCGCGGCAGAAGTCCATGAAGGCCTCGGCGCGCAGCGACAGCCTGGCGCCACGCGTGCGTGCCAGAACCACCTGTGCCGGCGCGAAGTCCTCGACCAGGGGACGGGCGACGAGTTTGCGGCCGCCATAGTCACGGTCGCCGCGGTGCGGCGCGCTGAGCAGCGAGAAGCAGTCGCCGTTGGCGGCTAGTGGCGTTCCACAGAGATTATGGCGGTTTCATGGGAGCCAATCGTCCCTCTGGGTAGGCGCGCTGCGCAGCGCGATGCGGGACATCGGGCAAGTAGCGCAACGCCCCCAGAGGGACGATTGGCCCCACCGAAGGCCGCGATCTTTTGCCCGCCTGCCGCGTTGCGGGTTGCTTGTGGTGGTTGGCACCACCGCGTAACCCGCGCCTTGCCGGCGGGCAAAATCTTCGCGGTGAAACCGCCATAATCTCTGTGGAACGCCACTAGACCGCGGAGGGTTTCGACATTGGCCGTGCGGTGACGCACGTTCGGCTCCTGTCCGCTGGCGAGAAAGAAGGAGCGGAAGTAATCGCGGCTATGCGGCAGATCGAGCAGGACCATCGGCACCGCGGCCAGATCGGACAGCGAAACCCGTCGTCGCGCCGCCAGGGGGTGGTCGGCGGCGAGCAGCACATAGGGCGCCAGTTCCGCGAGCCCGATCGGCTCCAGCCGTTCCGAGAGGTTGAGGTCGTAGAGCAGGGCGAGTTCGCAGGCGCCGCTGAGAAGATCGTCCTGTACGCGGTCGAGCGACGCTTCGCGGAAACCGACGGTGATATCGGGGTGGGAGCGTCCGAAGTCGGCCAGTAGAGGCGGTAGGAACACCGGCGCCAAGGTGGTGAAGCAGCCGATTTCCAGGGGGCCGCGCATGGAACCCGCCAGATCCTGAGCCCCGGCGGCAACCTCGCCGGCGTGATCGAGCAGCCGGCGGGCGTCGGCGAGAAAGCGTTGGCCGGAGCGCGTGAGCGAGAGCCCGCGGGCGCGGTGGCGGAGAAACAACTGGACGCCGAATTCGGCCTCCAGCTGCGCGATTGCCGCCGACAGGGAGGGTTGCGAAATGCGCAGGACCTGCGAGGCCGCCGTGAGTCCCCCGGCCTCGGCGACGGCGATGAAATAACGCAGTTGTTTCAAGGTGAACGCCATGCTTTGGACTTTCAAGGCCGGATACCGGCTTGCAAGTGCCGGCGAAACTTGCCCCTGCATAGGATTTTCCGAGGATAGGGGTCGTCTAAATATATTTTACAAAAGACGTGGGGATGGCAAGACTTCACGCGGGGCGCAGACGGGTCGCCCCTTATCTCGAGCAGGGGAGGGTGACGGCATGATCCGCACCGGCGAGGAATACCGCGAGTCGATCCGCGATGGCCGCGAGATCTGGATGAACGGCGAGAGGATCAAGGACGCACCCAGCCACCCGGCCTTCAAACCGATCATCGATGTCCGGGCGCGCATCTACGACATGGCGCACGAAGACGCCACGCGCGATGTCATGAGCTACCACGACAGCGAACGCGACGAGCGCTATGCTATCGGCTTGCGCCTGCCCAAGGAACAGCAGGACTGGCACGACAAGCGCCTGGCGGTGGACACGGTCATGCGCGACATCGGCGGTGTGGTGATCCGCGTCGGCGACGAGACCGTCGGCGAGATGTGGTCGCTGTACGACGGCGCCGACGTCCTCAACGAGGTCGACCCGCAATTCGCCCGCAACATCGAGACGCACATCTTCAAGGTCCTGCACAACGACCCCTTCCACGTTTCGGCCAACACCGATCCCAAGGGCGACCGCTCGAAGCGGCCGCAGGACCAGGATCCCGACATGCTGCTGCACGTGGTCAAGGAAACCGATGCCGGCCTTGTCGTGCGCGGCGCCAAGTACGAAACCGCGGCGGCCTACGCCAACCAGGCCTTCGTCAAGCCGACCATCGCCAACTGGGGCGACGCGCAGCTTTCGGACTACGCCGTTGGTTTCATCTGTGACATGAACGCCGAGGGCATCAAACATATCTGCCGCACCGGATTCACCGGCCGGGCGCCTGCGGCCGACTACCCCCTGGCCAATCGCTTCGACGAGATCGACAGCCTGGTCATCTTCGACAACGTCCTGGTGCCCTGGGAAAACGTGCTGTTCTATCGTCACACCAAGGCCGCAACCTTCATCCGCGCCACCCTGCACCGCTATTCGGCCTTTGCCTTCGTGCAGCGCATCCTGACAACGGCCGACATGCTGATCGGCGCCGCGCTTTTCAACGTGCGCCAGACCGGCCTCGACAAGCAGCAGGCCGTGCGCGAAAAGCTCGCCAACCTGGTGTGTTATCGTGAAGGCATCAACGCGCATCTGACCGCCGCCATCGCCACCGCCGAACGCAGCCCGGCCGGCTTGTTGATGCCCAATCAGTCGCTGTTGTTCACCGGCCGCGTTTTGGCCTGCACCCAGCTGCCGCAAATGATGCATCTGACGCGCGAGCTTTGCGGTGGACAGATCTGCGTCACGCCGGACTCCGCGTCCTTCGAGGCCGAGGAACTGAAACCCTGGCTGGAGAAGTTCTATTCGGTCAACGAGAACTGGATCTCCGAGGACCGGCGCAAGCTGCTGGCGTTCGCGCGCGACCTCGTCAACTCGGACTACGCCGGTCACCGGCTGACCTTCCAGCTTTTCGCGCAGTCCCCGCCCTTCGCGCATCTGGCCGCGGTCTATAACAATTTCGACTTCTCCGGCCCCCTGGAGATCGTGCAGAATGCCGCCGGCCTGTCGGACCGGGTGATGGACCAGTAACAAGTGCCAGTAACAAGTGAATTGAGTGAGGGACCGTCGTCATGACGCATCAACGTTTCCGCAAGTTCAACACGGCCGACACCTATCCGGAACAGAACCTCGACAACGATCTCTGCCAGGCCGTGCGCGCCGGCAACACGGTCTATCTGCGCGGTCAGGTCGGGCAGGATTTGGCGACCCGCGAGTCGGTCGGCACCGGCGACGCCCGGGCGCAGACCGAACAGGCCATGAAGAACGTCAAGATGCTACTGGAGGAGGCCGGCTCCGAGCTCGACCATATCTGTAAGATTACCGTCTATCTGACTGACCGCGCTTACAGAGACGACGTATATCGCGAGATCGGAAAGTGGCTGAAGGGCGTCTTTCCGGTCTCGACGGGCTTGATCATAGACGGGCTTGCGCGGCCCGAATGGGTCATGGAAATCGATGTCATCGCCGTCATTCCCGACGGCAGTTGAAGATCACCGGGAGGCTGCACTATGTTGACGCCCGCGGAACGCCGTCAGTTCGACGAACAGGGTTATGTGGTCCTCAGGCAGATCGTGGCGGCGGAAAGGCTGGCTGCCCTCAGGCGGCAGATCGAGATCTGGATCGAGGAAAGCCGTGGCCACGCCGGCAACTACGGTGAAACGCCGGATGGCAAGGCGCGCTTTGATCTTGAGGTCGGTCACAGCGCGGCGCAGCCAAAGCTGCGCCGGGTCGCCAACCCGGCCGACGTCTCCGAGGACTTTCAGGGGGTGTTGTGGGACGGGCCGGTGCCCGACGCCGTTGCCGAACTGATCGGACCCGATGTGAAGTTCCACCACTGCAAGCTCAACATCAAGCTGCCCGGCATGGGAGCGCGGGTCGACTATCACCAGGACCATCCCTACGATCCGCACAGCAACGACGATGTGGTCACCAGCCTCATTCCGCTCGACACCATGAACGAAGAAAACGGCTGCCTGCGGGTCGTGCCGGGGTCGCACAAGGAACGCTACAGCCTCTACCGGGGCGACCGCTTCGTCGGCAAGGTCAGCGACGAGGAAGCCGCTCAACTGGAGCGTCGCTCGCGCCCCATCGAGGCGCAGGCGGGCGATGTCTGCTTCATGCACACCTGGACGATGCACGGCTCGCCGGCCAACCGGTCCGCCGCGCCGCGCCGCCTGTTGATCTGCGATTATACGGCCGCCGATGCCTTTTGGCTGACGCCGCCCATGGTGCCGTCGATCCATTCCGGACGCATCGTGCGCGGCCGGCCCTCGCGGGTGGCCCGTCTCAAGGCGTCCACCATCGAACTGCCGCCGCGCTACGAAGACGACTCTTTCTTCGGCGTGCAGGGCCAAGAAACCGCGCAAGGCGGCTGACGTCAAAGGCGCGGATCTGGGGGAGACAAACAACCATGACCTTTTCCATTACGGCGCGCTGCTCCAAGACCGGCATGTTCGGGGTCGCGGTGACCTCGTCGAGCCCGGCGGTCGCCAGCCGTTGCGCCTGGGCGCGGCCCGGAGTCGGTGCCGTGGCGACCCAGAACATCACCGATCCCATGCTCGGCGCGCGCCTGCTCGACCTCATGGAAGAGGGGCGGGAGGCACCGGCGGCACTCGACTTCGTGGTCTCGACCAGCCCCAACATCGATTACCGGCAACTGACGGTGATCGATGCGGAGGGGCGCACGGCCCATTTTTCCGGCGACAAGACCTTGGGCCGCCACGCCGTGATGCAGGGCAAGGATTGTATCGCGGCCGGCAATCTGCTGTCCGATTTGGAGGTGCCCGCGGCCATGACCGCCGCCTTCGAGGCAGCCGCCGACGCGGAGTTCGGCGAACGCCTGATGCGGGCTCTTGAGGCCGGCGAGGGGCGCGGTGGCGAGGAAGGCCCGGTCAAGTCGGCCGGCCTGCTGGCCGTGGCCGCGGATCTGCGATGGGCGCCCCTGAATCTGCGCCAGGATTGGGTCGAAGAGGACGCCATCGCCGCCCTGCGCGCCGCGTGGGAGGCCTATCGGCCGCAAATGGCCGATTATGTGACCCGCGCCAGCAATCCGGCGGCGGCACCGAGCTACGGGGTGCCCGGCGATCTCTAAGCCCGCGATACCAGACCTCGCCGCCAGTTCAGCCGCCGTTTGGCGGCAGCGCTTGCGGTGCAGCATTCAATCGCGTTTTGTCCAATTGGTTGTTTCTTAACCACATTCGCCAAACCTTTCTTCACGAATTTGCATCAAATTCGATTCATCGAAGGACCAATGGTGTCCGGGGCGGCAGGACGTTCGCCCCTTTTGTCGGCCGCATCCCTCAGGAGGAGGAGCCCGCGTGCTTCCCGTACCCGTCGACCGCCCAGTCCAAGGACCGGCGCCGCTGGACCAGGCGACCCGCCAGCCGGCGCGCCCGCTGGTTCGCACGCCCGACATCGACGAAGGCAACGGCCGCGACCGCGTTTCGGTCTCGGCCCTGGCCCGGGAAGTCGCGGCGCGTTCGGCAACAGAGGATGCCCGCTCTGAAGAGCCGCAGATCGCTGAGGCCGCTGGCGGTCTTTTCAAGTTGGCCAAGGGTTTCATCCACAAGGCGCTGAACTCCATGCGCCAGGATCTCGGCGAACTGCTCAAGGGCTTCGGTCTCGGCGGCAAGGAAGTCAAGGCGTTCGCCCAGTCCTTCGTCGAGCCGGCACTGGCGGCCTTGAAAGAGGGCGTCGACTTTACCGCCGAACTTTCCTTCGCCGCCTTCTCGCAAGAGACGCGGGTGACCGACAACAGTTTCAGCCAGTCGACCTCGCTG
>JAJFGM010000589.1 GCA_021776145.1 Kiloniellaceae bacterium
TCGATTACGACTGAGCGTAAAACCGAACTGGTGGCGGAGTACGCCATCACTGAAGGCGACACCGGGTCGCCCGAGGTTCAGGTGGCGATCCTCACCGAGCGGATTCTCAACCTGACCGAACACTTGAAGACCCACAAGAAAGACTTCCATTCGCGTCGCGGACTGCTGATCATGGTCGGCCAACGGCGACGCTTGCTCGACTATGTAAAGCGTAAAGACCAGGCTCGTTATGAAACGGTGATCAAACGCCTTGGCCTGCGCCGCTAGATGATTGGCGACAAATAAAATGCGCCGCCTGTCCGCGCCGCACCCGGGTGCGGGCGACTGAGGCGCGTTTTGTTCGAAAGCATTTGGTTTTGTTAAAAGAATGGGACCTCGCCGTGGGCCGGCACGGGGGGTCGACGTCAGCCGGGCCGACGTAAGCCGCGCTGATCGTCAGGGCAGACCGCCCTGGAGATCGGCGCCGTTTCCGCGGGTCCGGCCGAGACAATCCGGCGAAATCTGTTGGAAGGACCAACACTGCATGTTTGATATTCACACCAAAGAAATCGAATGGGGCGGGCGTAAGCTGCGCTTAGAGGCCGGGCGCATTGCCCGTCAGGCCGATGGTGCCGTCCTGGTAACCTATGGCGATACCATGGTTCTTTGCACCGCTGTCGGCGAATCATCGCCGCGTCCGGGCATGGATTTTTTCCCGCTGACCGTCAATTATCAGGAAAAGACCTTCGCCGCTGGCAAAATCCCCGGCGGCTTTTTCAAGCGTGAAGGTCGGCCGTCGGAAAAGGAAACGCTGACATCGCGTCTCATCGACCGGCCGATCCGCCCGCTTTTCGTCTCGGGCTACAAGAACGAGACTCAGGTCATTTGCACGGTTGTCAGTCATGACCTGGAGAATGATCCCGACATTGTCGCCCTGGTCGGTGCCTCGGCGGCGCTGACGATTTCAGGATTGCCGTTTCTCGGCCCCATTGGCGGCGCCCGGGTCGGGTACCAGGACGGCGAATATGTCCTCAATCCGGCCATGGAAGCGATGGCGGAGTCGCAGCTTGACCTGATCGTGGCGGGAACCCGTGAAGGTGTGCTCATGGTCGAGTCCGAAGCCCACGAGCTGAGCGAGGACATCATGCTCGGCGCCGTGAACTTCGGTCATGAGCAGATGCAGCCGGTCATCGATGCGATCATCGACCTCGCCGAGGCCTGCGCCAAAGAACCGCGCGAGCAGCCATCGCCAGCGCCCGAGGTTGCGACCGTCAAGGAAAAGCTCCTCGCCGGCGGTATCGCCGCTGCGCTGGGTGAGGCTTATACCGAGGCCGACAAGCAGGCCCGTCAGGAACGGGTGGCAGCCGTCAAGGCCGCCGCCATCGCGGAGCTCGACGAAGCGGAAGCCGCCATTGCCGGCGGCCTCTTCAAATCCCTGGAGAGCGAAGTCGTGCGGGGCAACATTCTGCGCACAGGCAGCCGCATCGACGGTCGCAGCACAAGCGACGTGCGGGCCATCGTCAACCAGGTCGGGGTCTTGCCCTTGACGCACGGATCCGCGCTCTTCACCCGCGGCGAGACCCAGGCGCTGGTCACCGCTACCTTGGGTACCGGCCAGGATGAACAGATCATCGATTCGCTGGAAGGCAGTTACCGCGAACACTTCCTCCTGCACTACAACTTCCCACCCTATTCGGTCGGCGAGTGCAGCTTTCGCCTTGGGCCGGGACGTCGCGAGATCGGTCACGGCAAGCTGGCATGGCGCGCCGTGCGTCCGTTGCTTCCCGCCAAGGAAGAGTTTCCCTACACCATCCGCGTGGTTTCGGAGATCACCGAATCCAACGGATCTTCCTCTATGGCCACGGTGTGCGGCTCTTCGCTGTCACTGATGGACGCCGGCGTGCCGCTGAAGCGGCCGGTGGCAGGCATTGCAATGGGCCTGATCAAGGAAGGCGACGACTTTGCTGTCCTGTCCGACATCCTCGGCGACGAGGATCATCTTGGCGACATGGACTTCAAGGTTGCCGGAACCAGCGAGGGCATCACCGCCTTGCAGATGGATATCAAGATCACCTCGATCACCAGAGAGATCATGGGGATCGCCCTCAAGCAAGCGCGGGACGGCCGTCTTCATATCCTGGGCGAAATGTCCAAGGCGTTGCAGGACGCGCGTGACTCGGTCAGCGAAAATGCGCCGCGCATCACCGTAATTTCTGTGCCCAAGGACAAGATCCGCGAAGTGATCGGCACCGGCGGCAAGGTGATTCGCGAAATCACCGAAAGCACCGGCGCAAAGATCGATATCGAGGACGACGGCACCATCAAGGTGGCGGCGGTCGACCAGACCCAGGCACAGGCGGCGATCGACTGGATTCAGTCAATTGTTGCCGAGCCGGAAATCGGCGTGGTCTACAATGGCAAGGTCGTGAAGATCGTCGATTTCGGCGCCTTTGTGAACTTCATGGGATCACGCGATGGTCTGGTGCACATCTCCGAACTTGCACCGCGCCGTGTCGGCACGGTCGGCGAAGTCGTCAAGGAAGGCGACGAGGTCAAGGTGAAGTGCATCGGTCTGGATCGTGGCAAGGTCAAGCTGTCGATGAAGCGTGTCGACCAGGACACCGGCGCAGATCTCGAGGCCGAGACCGCCGACGCCTGAGACCTGGTGACGACGGGCGCGGCGCAAGTGCCGGGGTAACCCTATCGTCGTGTATCTACTCTAAAGAATGCGGGCGGCGCAGTTAGT
>JAJFGM010000590.1 GCA_021776145.1 Kiloniellaceae bacterium
CCCGCGTCCAGCGTCCGGAGCACATACGGCCGAAAATTAATCGCCACGACGGCAAGCGGATGGGGCAGGCTTCAGGCCCTTTGCGGCGGGGAATGGCCGAAAAACGCGATGCCGAATTCGCGGTTGACCGCGATGAGTTCAGCCTGGATCCAATCCAGGGGATCCAATCCAGGTATTCGTGCAAACCACGGGAATCCTCGCCTTCGGCTGAATCCTGTGTCCGCGCCTGGCGCAGGCGATTGAGGTGGCCGCGGGCGCCCTGGCCGGCGGACAGGCGGTGATGATCGCGCAGCGCGTCGAATTGCTCGCTGATTTCGGTAACGCAGGCCGCGACCGAACGCGGATAACGCATGTGGAATAGCAGGAAATCGCCTTGTCGTCGGCAATGCCGGTTCCGACCGCATTGGCGAGAACGACGTCGCTGCGGACGTAGTCGGCGAGCAGGCCCGTTGCCCACGAGTATGATAAAGAAGCAGGGGGCGTGGCAGTCTTAGCCCGCGCGGCGGACAATCGTGCCTGAAAGGATGTCGTGCAGGGTCCGTCGCCGTTCGTTAAAGAGTGAGACGACGAGGACCAGCCAAAAGGTCACCGAGACGGTAATATAAAACAGGACGGTCATGATGAAGGCTTGCACGAAATCGGGGCGAGCGCCCTGTGCCGTTCGAACCTCCAGCCCCAGAAATCGCATGCCGGGAGTCGCGCCCTGACGGCCGATGAAGTAGCTGTGATAGGCGAGCGGCAGGAATGCGGTGGCTACGACCCCAATGGGTGTGAGCAGGCCAAAGGAGAGGACGCCAAGAATAATGAAAGCGATCCACAGGCCGATTCCGACCGCGAAAATAATGAACAGGTCCAGCAGGTAGGCCAATACGCGCAGCGTTGCCACGCCGTCGAAAAGTACTCTGGGTGCCTGCTTTTCCACGTCGTCCCAGGCCCCTGGCCGCAACTCTGGACGGCGATCTGCGGCGGCCGGGACGGATCGATCGGATCCCTTTTCCATGTGCCAAGAAATAGGGGGCCTGCCCGGCAAGCGCAAGGCGCCCGATTGCCGCGGCGTTGCGAATCCGGTCGTCGAGGACTAGGGCCTGTTGAGATTCAGATTGCAGTCTCGGCGGGAGCGGATTTTCGCCAGGGCAAGGAGCGCGTGGCGCCCGAGTCGAGTCCGATGGGGGTGGGGCTCCCACAAGCCGCGCGCGACGCGGCCCTGGCCCTGGCCCTAGCCCTAGTTGTTGCCGCCGTTGGATTGGAAGTCCGGCAGATTCCTGGCCGGGGTGTCACGCAACAGAATGATCGATATGCGGCGGTTCTGCGGTGACAGGGGGTCTTCGGCGATCAAGGGTTCCTGGTCGGCGCGTCCGACCACGGATTCAATACGTCCCGGCTTCAGGCCGCCCTCGATCAGGGTGCGCCGACTGGCGTTGGCGCGGTCGGTCGAAAGCTCCCAGTTGCTGTAACCGTTGGCGCTTTGGAAGGGCGTGGCGTCGGTGTGTCCCTTGATGGCGATCCTGTTCTCCAAGCCGGCGATGACGTCGACGACGGCCTGCAGAAGCTTGGTCGTGTGTTCGTACATGCCGGATGAGCCCGAGGGGAACATCGAGGTCCCGTCCTTGTCGACGATCTGGATGCGCATGCCCTCTGGCGTTTGATCGATCAACAGGTTTTCCGACAGCTCTTTCAACTCCGGCGTCGACTCCAGCGTCTGGCGGATCTGCGCCTCGGCTTCGGCGAAGCGCTCGGCCTCGAGTTCCTCCATCAGCCGTTCGATGTCGGATTCCTCGAGTTCCTTCTCGTCGACGGTGGTTTCCTGGCCGGGTATGGGTTCGGCTTCGTCCTCGGTACCGCCCTGCACAGCCATCAGACCCTCGGTCTCGCCTTCCCATTCCTCCGTCGCGGGTGGCAGCTGAATGGTCACGCCGACCGGCGAGCTATCGCTTTGCTGGGCTCCGGCCTCGCTCATCGACTGGCCGCCCATGACGCCGTCGGAACCCGCCAGATTGCGGCTGACGCTGGCTGGCGTGAAATAGTCGGCAATGCCGAGGCGCTGCTCTTCGGTGGTAACGTTCAACAACCAAAGCAACAGGAAGAAGGCCATCATCGCGGTGACGAAGTCGGCGTAGGCGACCTTCCAGGCGCCACCATGGTGGCCGCCATGCCCCCCCTTCTTCACCTTCTTGATGATTATCGTTGCGCGGCCGTCGTCGTTCGACATTAAGCTCTGGCTTTCGAATCTCGGTGTCTAGGGTCGTGCCACCTATGCGGCGTCACTGGATCGGCGGCAGGGCCGAGACAGATTCTTCGACCTCATAGAATGTTGGGCGGTCGTGCGGTAGCAGTGCCTTGCGCGCGAATTCCACCGAAACAGCCGGCGGCGAGCCGTGCATGTGGGCCAGTATGGCGGCCTTGATGCACTGCAGGTACTTGTTCTCGGCATCGAAGATGCCGCCTGATTTGGTGGCGATCGGGGCAAGGAACCCGTAAGAGACCCAAACACCGAGAAAGGTCCCGACAAGGGCGCCGCCGATCAGCTTGCCGAGCACTTCCGGCGGTTCGCTGATCGAGCCCATGGTCTTGATAACGCCGAGCACCGCTGCGACGATTCCCAGCGCCGGCATACCGTCGGCCATGGTTTGCAACGCGCTGGCGACCTGTGAATGCTCGTGGTGATGGATTTCGATTTCTTCGTCCATCAGGGATTCCATCTCGTGCGGGTCTTCGCATCCGAGTGTCAGCATACGCAGATAGTCGCAGAGGAAGGTGAGCGCGGCCTTGTTGCCGGAGAAACCCGGAAACGCAGTAAAAATGGAGGAATCCTCCGGGTTTTCGACGTGTGCTTCCAAGCCCAGGTTGCCCTTGGTTTTGGCCAGTTTGAGGATCTGGTAAAGCACGCTGAGCAGTTCGATATAGTTCTCTTTTTTGTATTTCGAGCCGCGCATGCATTGGCCGATGGCCCCGCCCGTCGCCTTGATCACCGCACCGGTGTTGCCGATGATGTAAGCGCCAATAGCCGACCCGACGATGATGACGACCTCGAAGGGCTGCCAGAGCACGCCCAGCTTGCCGCCCATGGCGGCGTATCCGCCAAGCGTGCAGCCGAGAACGAC
>JAJFGM010000060.1 GCA_021776145.1 Kiloniellaceae bacterium
TTGTGCGCTTCGTGCCAGAACGCAATGCTTCCGGCGATTGCCAAGACGATTCCCGGTGGCGCCCAAGCCGCCAGGGCCGGCGGTAGGAGGCCGACTTCACCCATTGCAAGACTGACGCCGTTGAAGATGAAATAGCCGAAACCCAGCCCGATCCCGCCGATGAATAGAAACTCCACATGACCGGTGCGCTGGAAGCGCTGCGCCAAGGCCACTGTCAGCATAAGCATCAAAAGCGGCGTAAAGACGGTGGCGATCTTCACCTGCACCCAGGTCTGATAGTGGTGGGGCGCCCAGGGGCCGCGTTCGCTGCCCCTGGCGAAGCGCGAAACCTGGGAAATTGGCAGGTTGCGCGGGTGTGTTGTCAGGTGTTTCAGGGTGTCGAGATCGAGCACGACATCCCAGTTCCGCTCGGCCTCCCAAGACACGGTGTTGGCCGGAATTTCGCGGCGGGTGATATCCTTGAGACGCCAGACGCCATCGCGATAGTCGGCTTCCGTGACGTCGACGCGGGCCAGCAACTCGCCGCCGGCGTCGCGCTCGAATATGGTGATGCCGCGCAGCTGGCCATCACCGATACTGCCGAGGGGAATGCGGACGATGGCTTCGCCGACGCGGATCCAGGTGGCGCTGCGCGGCGCGATGGTGTTGCGGCTGCGTCCCGCGTCCTGCTCGCCCACGGCCCAGATGCGAAGTCGTTCGCTGGTCTTGGGTACGAGTTGGTCATCGTTCGCGAATTGCAGCGCGCCTATTGCCAGGGTCACGGGGATCAGCCGGCCGACGATACCGAACTGGGAAACGCCGACGTTCCAAATCGCCGTCAGTTCACTGTTGCGGATCAAGTGGGTAAGGGTCAGGAGACCGCCCAAAAGGCTGGCGATCTTGACAAATTCGGAGACGATCCCGGGCAGCCGGAGCGCAACGTAAGTAACGAGAGCGAGTGCGCCGTTGTCGCGGCTGGCCATGACGTCGTCGCTGTTGGCCATCAGGTCGAGGCCGATAACAAAGGCCGCGGCGCAGACCAGGACAAGCAGGAAGCGGGCCAGAAACAAGCGTGTCAGATAGCGCGTCAGCATCGGCATCAGGGCTGTTGCCGCCTGGCGGCCGCAATGCTGTCGATGAGGCCACGGGCCAGACCTTCAAGGCGTTCCAGCGGCAGCGTTCCGCCGCCAGGAACGAGGAAGGCCGAGCGGCGGAAGAAATAGATGCTGCCGGCCGCAAACAGAACCAGGGGTGCCCAGTGGCCGATCAGGGGACTGATCCGCTCGACCGAGGCCATGGACTTACCGACCGTCAGGACCTCGTTATAAAGGATCAGCGTCACCAGACCGCTGACGATGCCATAGGCGCTGTGAATGCGCCTTTGCCCAATCGCAAAGGGAACCGCGAGGAATGGCAGGAAGATAACCGAGCATATCCGCACCAGGCGATCGTTCATCTCGGCCAACATTTGAGCGGTCGTAATGCCGAGTGGCGGCTGATCGCGCTGGGACCAGAGCTCTGGCAGGGTCAGCTCGCGCTCGTCCTCGCCGCGCGAGCGAAACTGGCGTTTTTCCGTGAGGTCGATGGGCATCTGAAATCGCTCGAAGACCAGCAAACCGGTTCCCCGTTCGCTGCTGGCGTCTGCGGCTTGGGTCCGCAAGCGGACGCCGCTGTCCAATACCAGGATCGACTGGTCGGAGTCCTGGGGTTGGACCAGACGGCCACGCTGGGCGCTGGTCACGCTCGATGTGCCTTCCCCGTCGTCTTGATAAATAAACACGCCGGCGAACTGACGACCGCCGCGCTGCACGCGGTCGGCCATGAAGGTCGCATCCCCGACCTGCATGAAGGTGCGTTCCTGAAGGTAGATGTTGAGCGAGGCCTCGGTTATGGCGTGCACCAGGGCGCGGTAGGTGTAGCGGGCGAAGGGCTGTGCCCAACCGAAATTGACGGCCGAAAGCAAGGTCAGGAACACAGCCAGGGCAAGGACCGGCTTGATCAGCCGATGCAGACCGATGCCCGCCGAACAGAGCGCATCGAGTTCGCTGCGTTGTTGCAGGCCGCTGAAGGTCAAAAGTATACCAAGGAAGAAAGCGACCGGCAGCGCCAGCGACATGTAGTGCGGTGTCAGGTATGCCAGCATGCGTAAAAGCGCGGTTAGGGAACCGCGCGAGTCGAGCACCAAATCGAGCAGCCGCAGCATGCGTTCGGTCAGTAGGACGAGCAACGCCAGGACCACGGTGGCCAAGAGGGGCCACGTGGTCTGGCGTAGGACGTAGCTGCTGATCGTCGACATTCCGCGTGTACGTCCCGGCCCGGTTGGTTCAAAGGGTGACGGCGCACTTGAGCCGGCAAGCTGGCGTGACGCGGCGAACCGCGAGGCGCGTCACGCCGTTCCGCGTGGTTTCAAATTCCGATCTAGTGGCTCGCCACTAGGCCCAGGCCTTCTTAAGGGCATCCGCAAGGGCTGCCAAGGCCGGTTGTTGCAATGTCGGCCCCGCGCCCAGATTGGGAAGGGCTGGCCAGCCGGCATCCTCATAGGTCGTTTCGTCGTAGTCTTGTGTCTGCGCATAGCGCGGCAAAACATGAAAATGCACCTCTTTGTCGACCATCATCAGCATGAGATAATTGATCTTGTCGTACGGTCGAAAGGCCGTCATTCCGCGTTCGATGTCGCCGACCGCCTGCTGCAGTTCGCCATGGGCCGCGCCGCCGATGTCGGAAAAGGCCTGGGCCTCGCCCTTGCAGACCAGGACCAGCGCCCCCAAGGTCGCCTGCTGCGGCCGGACCAGGACGACCCAATGTTCGTATTCGCGCACCAGGCTGTCGGGGTAGCCGAACTTGATCATGGTGGCGTTGGCT
>JAJFGM010000591.1 GCA_021776145.1 Kiloniellaceae bacterium
TGCGACCTCGTCAAGATCATGGCGACCGGCGGTGTCATGACCCCGGGCGTCAACCCCGAGGACGCCCATTACAGCGCTGAAGAAATGGCCGCCGGTGTCGGCGAGGCGCGCCGTTTCCACAAACGCACGGCCAGTCATGCCCAGGGCACCGAAGGGATCCTCAATGCGGTACGGGCGGGCATCCACTCGATCGAGCACGGCATCTTCATGTCGGAAAAATGCATCGAGGAGATGAACGAGGCCGGTGTCTATCTGGTCGCGACCATTTCGGCCTTGAAGAATATCGTCAACAATGGTGCGCGCGGCATTCCGGCCGAGGCCCTGGCCAAGGCGGAACGGGTGGCCGAGCATCACCGCGATTCAATCCAGCGCTATCATGCCGCCGGCGGCCTGTTCGCCATGGGGACCGACGCCGGGACGCCCTTTAACCTGCATGGCGAAAACGCGCAGGAGTTGGCCTACCTCGTCGAGTACGGTCTGTCGCCCAGCGAGGCCTTGGTGGCGTCAACGTCGAACGCCGCGGCTCTGATGGGGATCGCCGACCAGGGTGTCATCGCGGCGGATATGAAGGCCGACCTGCTGCTGGTCAAAGGCGACCCGACCCGCGACGTCCGCATGGCCGCTGATGGCAGCAACCATCGCGCTGTATACAAGGCCGGCGTGGCGGTCGCGTCGGCCGGCGCCAAGGGTGAGGAAGCCCAACGCGCGGCAGAGTAGGGAGGCGCAAGGGCCCGCTTGGCGCAAGAGCCCGCGTGCCGAAAGGGTCCCTGGGCGAAACCTATCGCCGGTCTTACTCCGGAGCGACCTTGCCGCGCAGTTGCTTGCGGCCGCTTTGCTGACGCTTGTCGTCCATTCGGCGGCGGCGGGCGGCTCGCGAAGGTTTGGTCGGCCGCCGCGGTTTGGGTGGCGTGGCGGCGGCGCGGACCAGGGTAACCAGACGTTCGACCGCGTCGCGCCGGTTGCGCTCTTGAGAGCGAAATCGGTTGGCCGTCAGGACAATGACCCCGTCTCGCGTCATGCGGCTGCCGGCGACGCGACGCAGACGCTGACGAACGATGTCGCTCAAGGCCGGGCTGTTTGCCGCGTCGAAGCGCAGCTGCACGGCGGTTTCCACCTTATTGACGTTTTGTCCGCCAGGGCCCGGTGCGCGCAGAAAACGCATCGATATTTCGCGTTCCTCGAGACTTATGGTTGCGGTTACAGGAATCACGGTCGCCTCGTTGCATTCTAGCGCTTTGGGCGCCAAACTGATTGCCTGGCGCGATTCTGGTTCTTACAGCATTCTTGCTGAGCAAACCTAGTGTTTTGCATGCTGGCGTCGCTATGACGAGTCCAAGGACGAGCTAATTTTTTCAGGCGAAATGGGACAAAAACTTTGCCCCTGCGCCGCGCAGCCGCGAAGATACAAGTTGCCGTTTCCTGCCGTCGCCAGGGAATTCCGCCAGTGCTCTGAATCGCAAGATTCGACGCCTGCAAAGCAACGATCGGAATGGCGCTCAACATCGGACGCTCATCAGGGACGAGAGGCATCATGCCGCCGAAGACTAACCCCTTGAAGCTGAACAAACTGCAGTTACGAACCCTGGCCTTGGCCCAGGCGATGGCGGCCGACTCGGGACTGGCCCTGCGCAACGAAGAGAGCGGCGAGGCGGTGCTGCTGCAGCTTCCCCACGCGCATGGTAACCACGTCCACATCGGGCAGTTCGTCGTGTCTTCGCGCGAAGCCAGCGGCTTGACCAATACAGCGGTATGGACGGCCCTGAGCCGCAAGCGGCTGGCGCGATCCGAAGGGCCGGTCGCCGTGACCCTGACGGCAGCGGGACTGGCCTACGACACAGGTCTCGGCGATCGCTTCCTGGCGCCCTCCGATCATTAACGCGACGCTGCCAGGGATCACCGTGGCGGGGTACTGAAATGAGGATAAACCCGTGACCAGCCAGCGTGCCCGCTTCCATGTCGGCCAACTGATTCACCACAAACTGTTCGACTATCGCGGCGTGATCGTTGACGTCGACGCGACATACGAAGGCAGCGAAGCGTGGTACGAGAAGATGGCTGGCAGTCGGCCGCCACGGAATCTTCCCTGGTATCACGTCCTGGTTCACGACGCCGAACACATGACCTATGTAGCCGAACGTAACCTCGAACCCGACCTCAGCGGCGCGCCGATCGTTCATCCGGCTCTTGACGAGGCGTTCGATGAACTGCGCGACGGACTTTATAGACGCCATCGGCCTATGCATTAAGTTAGGGGCAGCGCTGTGGCTGTCCAGCCGTTCGGATAGCTCACTCCCGCCCGGCGCAGTCCGCTTCGCTTTGGCAATGTCCGACCTGCGAAACGGCTTTTCCAGTAGAGGCAACTTGGCCTCCAAATGCCCCATTGGATGATGGTGTATTTGGTGAAGCCGGACGTTCGGCGGCCACGATATCGTCACGGCCGCGGACGATTCCAGCAAATCGGATATCCACTCCCGCCGACAACGTTAGAATGGCAGGCCAAATTTACATTGTGCCGCGAGGGGCTATGACAGCCAATTGTCCGATTGTTGTTTGGGCGTAAGGAAGTTTATCAGTTCTTCTAGTTGGGTGATGTATGTCATCCGCTTTTGGCGGTCGTGGCATAGTCGTAATGGCGAACCCGCCAAATTCGGGTTGTTACTTGCTTCGGCGCGCAGGCACCGGAGTCCGTAAACGCCATTTGTGCCAGTTCACAATCTCTACATGCGAACTTGCGCCCGGAATATTGCCGCGATTTACGCAATTACAGTTCTGCGCCTGCTCTTACTAGACTTTGATATATGAGAAAATGCGCCCTTAACGTGCGCTGAAAATTTTGTGGAAGGCGGCGTTGCCAGCATTTTGCTTCGTCGGAATTCGGTGTCGGATGCTCGGAACTTACGGCCGGAAAAGAGCTCACCTTCCCATGGCAGCGTCGATGATGACGGGCCGTTTGGCGCCAAGATAATGTTGTAAAATGATACTGGCTTCGACCGAAGATTGTTATGGAATAAATATATACCGATGTCGGCAGAACGCTTGAGCAGACCAAAACACTGCTTTCCCGCTGACTTTCAAAACACCGAAACACGACGGCGGGGAAAACACTTGCTGAATTTGCGACATAAAAGTGAGCTGAATGACACTTGTGGTGCGTGATCTGTCGGGCGCGCATTTCTTCAGGTGGCTTGTTGTCACCAGCGACAGGTTTTCTTTTAAGTCAATAGCTTGGTACGTCAGTTTCACCGCGTGACCTTGTTATGGATTGCCCTTCGAGTTTTCGGCGCGCGCGGAAGGACTGCGACGCGTGGGCTGCGAAAAAATGATCTGCGGCGAACGCCCGCGAAATCTGAAGCGATGAGCGTGGAAGGGATTGACTTTATCAGGAAAGGAATTATTGATTACTCACCCTATTTTCTTAATTCAAAGGTCTTTCGTATGTCAATTCTAACTAAGCTGGACTTTGCGAAAAAACTTCCCGATGTGCAAAGAGCCGGTCGTGCAAGAAAATCGCCGCTCGATTCCGCCAAGGAACGTCTGTCGGCCGAGATCGATGTGCAAATCGCGCTGGCGAAGAACCCTAAGTTCAAGTTGGTTACATCGCGCAAGCAACGCAAATCCGGAAAGGTCGTCAAGACCGAACGCAAGCCGCGTTCATGGGTGACCATCGAAGGCGATGTCGCATTCGTCTCACCGCGATATGCCAACAAAGTTCTGAACATCGGCGGACGCAAGGGGGCCTTTGTCAAGACCACGCCGGCGAAAGTTGCCGCCACCCTTGCTTTGCTCAAGGAATGGGTTGAGTCGTCCGAGAGCGACGCGGTTCTCTCGAAGGCCATCGCAAGAGCCAAGCGCGGCCCGCGCAAGGGCGAATAGCGCTCTGTTGCCTGGCCTCCACTCGCTAGTGGCAGATTTGAACGGATGGCCCGGACATTGTGCCGGGCCGTTCTCGTGCTTGTGCTTCGCTGTCATTTGACGATCAGGCGATGGAGCGGATCGATAATGGGCATGGACGCTCAGATGAGGGTTGTTTGAGACGACATTGCCCCTTGCCGGTGCTCCGGCTCGGGTGTCAAGGGGCGACCGTTTTCCTGTGCTCCTCGGCATCTACTTCGTGCCATTCGAAGGCGATCAAAAGGCATCCCGTTTCGCTGCGCGAATTGTGCTGGCTGCCGGGACGGTAACTGCAAAAGTCACCGGGCCCTAACGTCCGGCCGTCGTCATCGATGAGTTCACCTTCGAGGATGAGGAAGTCTTCCACACCTTCGTGTTCGTGCCAAAGGGTCTCGGCGCCCGGCTCAAGCCGCATCACGTAACAGCCTTGGCCGGGGCCCTTGTAACTGAGCGGCAGCAACTGCATTTCCGGTTGGACCGGGCCATCCAAGTCATAGTCCCGATAGTCGGCATGCTGGATGTTGACAATCTTGCGGTCGGGTCTGGCATCCTTCATCGGCTTTCTCGCTTTATATTCGTCGTTGCGAGAGCACCCTATCGCATCTTGCAAGGCCTGCGAAGCCACCGGACTTTCTGCCGCGCGGGAAGCCGGCCCTTTGCTCCAGTGTGCGTTCCTATGCCCCGGTTTCAGGCCTGTTGCGGGCCGATAATGGCGCCGGGCAGGATTGCAATCGGTTTGAATATTTCTGATGTATGAGGTAGGCGGCACGCGGATCCGCCCGTGGGGATGCTTCACGGCCCGAGTCCCGCGGCCGCAGCGGCAACGCGGTGTGGCGCCGCGTGAGCCACTAGGTGATATCGGGTGCGATTGTCCGATAGCGCGAAAGCGCCCTGGGCGACGCCCGTGAATATGTCGTAAACTGCCGTGGTTACGATCAAGCACGGAGCTGCAAGGCTGTATTGAATGTCGAGGTTTTCGGGTCCTGCGTCCGGATTTGCCGCCGCCGCCATGCCGTCACTGCGTGTGAGCGCAACGACAGAGACGGTAAAGCTTGGCTTTCTGGCACCGCTCAGCGGAGAAGTCTCGGCCTGGGGCGAACCCGGTCGTGACGGCTGCCTGATCTGGGCCGATTGGGTCAACGAGCGTGGGGGCATAAGAATCGGAGATCGTCGCGCGCGGGTCGAAATTGTCTCTGAGGACAGCCGCTATAGTCCGGATCTGGCGCTCGCCGGCGCCAAAAAGCTCGTTCTCGAAGACGAGGTCAAGTTCATCATGATGCTTGGCGGCGACACCTATCCCGCGGTGCAAACCTTCTTCAATCGTCACAAGATGTTGGTTTCGACGCTGCTGCCCAGCGACCTTTCCCCCGATACGCCCTATCTGATCGCGCCTTGCGAAGTGCATCCGATCTACAACGTAACCGGTGTCGAGTGGTTGCGGGAACAACGGCCCGATCTAAAGACAGTGGCTATTTGCGCGCAAGACGACGCCCTCGGTTTGCCATCGGTTGCGACCTACCGTGCTGCTTTCAAGGCGGCCGGGATGGCCTTGCGCCGGCAACGCCTGTTTCCCGCCGATACCACGGATTTTGCGGCCATCGTCGCTGACCTCTTGAGCGTCGACCCGGACATTCTTTGTTGGGACACCTGTTACGAACCCTTCGTTCATGCCCTGACCGAGGAAGCCTACCGCCAGGGCTTCAAGGGGCAATTGCTGTCTTGCACCTGCGACAACTATCGGCAGCTTATCGAGAAGACCAGCGCCGAGTTCATGGAGGGCTTCGTCTTCCAGTTTCCCGATTTCGACGACCCCGCGCTGAACGACGCGTGTGTCAATTTCACGCGGCCGAACGAGTTCTACGAGGAGTTCAACCGGCGGTATCCTGGAAATTGGAGCGCGGTGTCGTGGGAGTATGCATCGATCCTCGATCTTTGGAAGGCAGCGGTCGAGACCGCCTGCACTTTCGAGCCAGTTTCGGTGATGGCGGCGATGCGGGCCGGCGGCACTGGTAAGCACGCCTTTGGCGATGCCCGCTGGTGGGGACGACAACTCTTTGGCATCGACCATGCCCTCGTCGGCAACTGGCCCGTTGTGGTTATCCACTCGGGCAAGGCGCGCATCGCCGAATACCGTTCAATCCCGCAATGGTGGGATCGGCACGGCGACCTCTTGATCGATGAAATGCGCAGCCTGGGCCAGATGTGGAATCAGCGCGAAGAGTTCCTCAAGAGAGCCGACGCCTGATCTCCGCAGGAACGCGTCCACATTGGGCTCTTTGAGCAAATTCAATAAGTTCGAAACCTGCTCTAATGATCGCGCATGAGGTCGCGCTGAACCTCTGTCATGTGGAGTTTCAGATACTCGACGGCACTTTCGATGTCGCGCGCTTCGATGGCCTCGTAA
>JAJFGM010000592.1 GCA_021776145.1 Kiloniellaceae bacterium
CCGACGACGGCGACGTCGACCGACCGAGGCAGCTGTGGCGCCCCTATGTCGGGACGCGGCGTGCGCTGCCACCAATAGGGCTCCGCCTTGAAATCTTCGGTGAAGAGGTCCGCGGCCATCGTCAGTTCGCCATTCCCGGAAAATCAGTCCAATTCGCTCTTTTGATAGGCGGCGCCCTCCAGCCAGTCCGGGTTGATCTCGACACCCCAGCCCGGCCCTTCGGGGATTTGCACCTTGCCGTCCCGGGCGACGAGCGCCGGTTCGTAGAGATTGTCTTGCCATGGGTAATAGTCGAGGCCCTCGATGGAGAACTCGACATAGGGCCCGGCCGACTCGATGGCGCCCATCAAATGCAGGGTGAAGACGGTCACCAGCGACAGGTTGGCGCAATGCGGCGTACAGGGCAAACCGGCCTTACCGGTTAGTTCGGCGACCCGCAAGGTCCGGCTCAAGCCCCCTAGGTAACAGATGTCCGGCTGCATGACGTCGAATACCTGCAGTGCCGCCATGCGGCGCCAAGTCGCCAGATCGCAGTCCTGTTCACCGCCGGTGACGTCGATATCCAAGCTGTCCCTCACCTGCTTGATCCACTCCAGCTCCCAATAGGGACAGGGTTCCTCGTAGTGACAGAAACCCTGATCCTCGAGCAGACGGCCGACCTCGATGGCGCGATCCGGCGTGAAACAGCAGTTGGCATCGGCCAGCAGATCGATGTCGTCGCCCAGGCCCTTGCGCACCGTCGGTACGATGGCTTCGGTGCGCCCCGGCCATTCGTCGACGTTGTGACTGAATTCCGCACCGACCCTGATCTTGAAGGCATCGTAGCCGCATGCGTCGCGCAGCCTGGCCAGGCGTTCTGCTTCGTCTTCCGGCGTGATGTCGCGCCGCATGCTCGAGCCATAGACCCGCAGTGGCCGCACCTCGCCGCCGAGCAGCTCGCAAACGCCCTTGCCCTGCAGCTTGCCGTGCAGATCCCACAAGGCCGTATCGACTCCGGCCATGGCGCGGCGCAGATAGGATCCCGGGTACTTGTGCTCGCGGTCCGGAATGACGTCGACCAGACCGTCAATGTCGAAGGCATCGGCCCCCAGGGCATAGGGCGCGACCTGCCGGTGCAAAACGAGGCAAGAAATATCCGCGTTGTAGGTCGAGACCTGTCCCCACCCCTGGCTGCCGTCGTCGGTCGTCACCCGCACGAACCCGACAAACTCCTTGCTGAAGGTCTCGATCGATTTGATTTTCATGTCTCGTCTTCCAATCGAATTGCAGCGGCGAACAGTCTTGCGCCGCATCTCCATGCGTCAAGTCGATAGTGCCGGCGCCATAGGGACAAGAAAAATAGATTGAACCGAAGGTCCATTTCGCCAGCCACCTGTGACGCATGCGACACACCTATATGAAACGCCATCAGGACTTCCACGAAAGCGCGCGAAGCAATCTTGGCGGTCTCCTTGACGTCCAACCGACGGAAACCGGGCTTTACACCCTCGGCCAACTGCGTGCCGATCTTTCCGAGAATGACGTCGTGGCCAGGGCGCAACAACGACGGATCACAGTCGCGCCGATTCAACGCATCTGCCTTGAGGCGGTCGAAACGCACGGGCTGGTGCTCGGCTCTAACGGGGTCAAGCCTGCCGAACTCATAACAGGGGTCGAAACACTGGCCGAGGAAGCGGAAGCCCGCATGACCTTGGTGTAACTGGTCTTCCCTAACATAGACCAGTTACACCAAGGCCGCTCTTCTACCGATCGCCGCGTCGAGAAACCCGACGAGGTGCCGATTGAAGAGGTCCGGGTCCTCGGCCAGTGCCATATGGCGGAGACCCGGCAGGACAACGGCGTGGGCGTTGGGAATGGCCCGTGCCATGGCTTCCGCCATGGCGGGGGAATTGCCGTGATCTTCGCCGCCGGTCATGACCAGCGTCGGAACGGCGATCGCTTCGATGGGGCGGGCGATTTCCGCGTCGCCCTCCGCCAGCACGCGGTAGATTTTGGGATAGACCTCGGGATCGTTCGACAGGATACAGCGGCGGATCATTTCCATCACGTCGGGATTGGTGTCTCGGTAGGCCTCGGAGAACCAGCGCTCGAGCGCGGCTCCGGCGGTCGCCGACGGCCCGTCTTTCGCGGCCTGTTCGACGCGTTGCAGGATGGCGTCGCGTTGTGCCTGAGTGCGGGCGTGCGCCGAATGCAAAACCGCCAGCGCGGTCAGCTTTTGCGGATGGTCCATGGCAAAGCGCCGGGCGATCATGCCGCCCAGTGAAAACCCCACCACCGCGCAGGCGGAAACACCGGTTCCCTCCAAAAGATCGGCCAGTTGCCGCGAAAACAGCGTCAGGCTCGGTTCATCGGGCGGCGGCGCGCTCTCGCCGTGACCATAAAGATCATAGGTCAGCACCCGGTTGCGCCCGACCAGGGCCGGAAGCTGCCACTGCCAGCTCCGGCGATCGAGCCCTAGGCCATGCACGAGAGCGACCGGCGGCCCCTCGCCTTGCCACTCATAAGCCGTACCGTCGGCGGCGATATCAGTCATTTCTCACGGCCTCGGGGCCCACCTCTTCGGGTTTGTAGGCGACGACCTCGACTTCGACACGGGCGTCGACTAGGAGGTCGTTGACCACGGCCGAGCGGGCCGGCGGATCGTCGGGGAAGTACTCGCCATAGACAGTGTTGAAGCCGGGAAAATCGGCGCGGTCGGTGAGCCACACCATGGCCTTGACGACATCCGACAGATCGCAGTCGGCCTCGGCCAGGGTCGCCTTGATGTCTTCCAGAACCGCGCGGGTCTGCTCTTCGATCGTCCCCTCGGTCATCGGCGCCCCGTCCTTGAAGGGAACCTGCCCGGTGAGGAAGACGAAGTCGCCGGCACGGATGGCGCGCGACAGGGTCAAGCGGTGCCCGCCGATAACCAGGGGTTCGCCGATGACCTTCTTTCTGCCCGACATGCCCTCTTCACCCGACATGAGTGTCTCCTCTTGCTCAGCGGATCGTAACGACTGGCCGCTGCCAGCGGGATTGAAATTTTTCGCCGCGGCCTGTCGAAAAATATTGGTTCGGCCTAGTGTGATGATTCCAAAGTACGGCGAGAATAAAAAGTCTGGCCGCAGGCAGAAGGGAAATGAACCATGTCCGAGTTGACGCGCTATCAAATGTTCATCGATGGACAGTGGGTCGATGCGGCAGACGGCAAGACCTTTCAAAGCGTCAACCCGGCGACGGGTCAGGTCTGGTCGGAAGTTCCCGAAGCCACGGCGGGCGACGTCGACCGGGCGGTCAAGGCGGCACACCGCGCCTTCTGCGACGGTCCATGGGCGCGCGCAACGCCGACCGAACGCGGCAAGTATCTGCGCAGACTGGCGGATTCACTGGCGGACCATTCGGAGGAACTCGGCCGCATAGAAACCGTCGATACCGGCAAGATGCTGAAAGAAACGCGTTGGCAGGCCAAGTACATCGCCGAGTTTTTTCATTTCTATGCCGGCTGCGCCGACAAGGTGCACGGCGAAACGCTGCCCATCGACAAGCCGGATCTCTGCGTTTTCACCCTGCGCGAGCCGCTCGGCGTGGTCGCCGCCGTGGTGCCCTGGAACTCGCAGCTTTTTCTCGCCGCGGTGAAACTCGGTCCGGCCCTGGCAGCCGGCAACACGGTGGTGCTCAAAGCCTCCGAACATGCCTCGGCGGCGATGCTGGAGTTCAGCAAGCTGATCGAGGCCGCCGGCTTTCCGCCTGGTGTCGTCAACATCGTCACCGGCCACGGCGACCCCTGCGGCCGGGTCCTCACCTCGCACCCCCTGGTGCAGCGCATCAGCTTCACCGGCGGGCCGGAATCGGCACGTCACGTCGTGCACAACTCGGTGGAAAATTTCGCCGAGGTGTCGCTCGAGCTCGGCGGCAAGTCG
>JAJFGM010000593.1 GCA_021776145.1 Kiloniellaceae bacterium
CCCAACCCGAGCCCATTACCGGCGCTCGCCAAACCCCGATCTACCAGAATACTTCCTACGTTTTTCACGATGTCGACCACGCGGCCTCGCTGTTCAATCTACAGACCTTCGGTTTCATCTATTCCCGTCTGACCAATCCGACGGTCTCCGTGCTCGAGGAACGTATCGCCAGCTTGGAAGACGGGCGCGGTGCGACCTGTTGCGCCTCCGGACACGCGGCGCAAATTCTGACTTTCTTTGCCTTCATGGAACCCGGAGACAGCTTCATCGCCTCGAACAGGCTCTATGGCGGGTCGATAACGCAATTCGGTAAGACTTTCAAAAAATTCGGCTGGAACGCCATATTCGTCGATGTCGACGATCTCGCGGCAGTGCGACGTGCGTTGACTCCGGCCTGCAAAGCGTTATTTGTCGAATCCCTGGCGAATCCAGGCGGCGTCGTCAGCGATCTCGAGCCGCTCGCCGAGATCGCACATGACGCCGGCATTCCCTTGATCGTCGACAATACCATGGCGACGCCTTACCTCTGCCGGCCCTTCGAATGGGGCGCCGATCTCGTCGTCCACTCGACCACCAAGTTCCTGTCGGGCAATGGCACCTCGGTCGGCGGTTGCGTCGTCGATTCCGGCACCTTCGACTGGGGCCAGAATGACAAGTTCGCCGGCTTGACCGAGCCGGAACCGGCCTACCACGGCCTCAAATTCTACGAATCCTTCGGCGACATGGCCTTTACCACACACGCCCACGCCGTCGGACTGCGCGACCTCGGCCCGACGATGGCGCCGATGAACGCCTTTCAGACACTGCTCGGGATAGAGACCCTGGCATTGCGCATGCGGCGGCATTGCGAGAATGCCCTGGCGGTCGCCGAATTCCTCGAAGCCCATCCCGCGGTTGCCTGGGTCTCCTGCGCCGCGCTGGAGTCCAGTCCCTACCACAACCTGGCGCGGAAATACCTGCCGCAGGGCGCCGGGTCGGTCTTTACCTTTGGCGTCAAGGGAGGCTACGAAGCCGGCACGCGCGTAGTCGAAGCCTGCGAGCTCTTCTCGCACCTCGCCAATATCGGCGACAGCCGCTCGCTGATCCTCCACCCCGCCTCGACGACACACCGCCAGTTGACGCCGGAGCAACAGACAACCGCCGGCGCCGGCCCCGACGTCATCCGCTTGTCGGTCGGACTGGAAACCGTCGCCGACTTGATGGCCGACCTCGACCAGGCGCTGCGGCGAGTTACCTAATCCGGGTCACATGGAATCGCAAGCGGCGATCCATTGACCCGGTGAATCTGCTCTCACTGTTTGATGCAGTGCGGCCGCCGCCGCCCTACTCCGCGGCCACGATCCGCGCGCGGGCCTGGCGCGGCAATGACATCGCAGCGAGCGCGGCGACACCCGAGAGGATCGCCAGAATCGTGAAAAGAGAAACAAACTCACCGCTTTCCGCCTGTAGGACGGAGACCATCTCCAATGCCAAGGGGCCGGTGCCGAAGGCCAGCACGAACTTCACGCCGAAGGCCAGACTGCGATGCCGTTGCGGCGTGTAGCGCGCGAGCAGCATGTTTTCGGCCGGCAGGCCGATGGTGCCAAGAAGTGCAACCAGGGTCGCAACGGCAATCAGCGGCAGTCCGGAAAATAGGGCCAGCATGCCCAAGGCGGGCACCTGAAACAGGAACATCGCCAAATAGAGCGGCTTTAATGGATAGCGATCGGCAAGGTAACCCCCCACCAACTGCACAACACCGGCGACGCCGTATACCAGCATCACGATGATCCCGATCCCGGAGGCTCCCTCTCCGGCGATATCGCGCAGCCTCAGGTCAAAGACCTTGGGCAGTGCAATCTGCGTCGATTGAAAGATGATGCCTAGGATGAGCATGGTCAAAACGAGGATCATAAACACGCGCAACATGTCGCCGCGCGAGGCCGGCGGGTGTATTAGCCGGTCCTCCGGCGAGGTCTCGATGCGGCCAAGGGAGATCAGCCAGGCCAGCGCAAGGCCGGTTGCGAGGCTGATGACACCGGGGAGGATGAAGGCGGCCCGCCAGCCGAACAGGTCAATCAGCGCGCCGGCAACCAGCCCCGCCAAGGCGACACCGAAGGACCCGAAGATGCCATTGATACCAAGCGCCCGACCGCGACTTTTGGCGCTGCGCACCAGCCAGGCGATCCCGACGGGATGATAAATCGAGGCAAAGAGCCCCAAGGACGCCAGGCCGACCAGCATCGCCATCGGTGAATCGAGCAAGCCGCAGGCAATGCTGGAAAGACCGAGCCCGACATAATAGATCACCATCATGCCCGCCATAGACCAGCGATCGGCCAGCCAGCCGGCTGGCAAAGCACCCAACCCAACCAGCAAGGCGCCCAAGGTCCAAAGCTCGATCAGTTCGTGATAGGGCCGCGTCCAAACGTCCTCGAGGCTGAGGACGATGACAAAATAGAACGCCGTAAACATGTGCATGTAGGCATGACCAAGGCAAGAAAACAGCATCGCCAAACGGGCTGGACCAAACGACATGCCTGAACTCACTCACTCGCCCCGCGCCGGCGGCGCGGATGAAACCACCTTTTATGACTACAGCTGTGGCGCGGGGCTCACAAGCCGGATGCTGATACGGCAGGCCGCGCGTCGGACCAACCGGCCGTCAAATTGCCAAATTCCCGCCACGAGCTTGCCGTGATGACAGCCGAGGCTAAATCCCGCGCAATTAAGCAAGCCGACCCTTAGAATTCGCCACGCCATGCAGAGCGCCGCGCGTGGTGGCCATACCTGGATGCGATCATCAGCGAAGCTCGGACATGAACAAGGAAAGCAAGAGACCCAATCCTCTACAGCCGCCGCGTCACGAGCTGTCGCGGTGGGCCATGCCGCCGAACATGGACCTCGATCGCCTTGTTTGGGATTGGGAATACCGCGAGAGCATGCGCCCCTTCTGGAGCAAGGCGAGCCGAAACCTTCGCCGAGAGCAGATCCGGGTTACATGGAATCGCAAGCGGCGATCCATTGACCCGGTGAATCCGCACTAGCCCAACGGCGCTGAAATCGTCGGCTCCGTCGGCGGATTCGCGATTTCCCTCGTTTTTCGGTAAAATGCCGGCGGAGGATACAAAAATGTCGGCACGGAAAAGCGAAACCCTCGTGGTTGAGCGCTATGGGTTAAAGCTGCGCTCGACCCGACGGCCCAGTCAGACGCAGCGCGCCTGGCTTGGCCGCGGTCTCGATCAACCCGGGGGGAAACTCCCGCTTTTTGACGAGGACGGACAGAGTTACGCGGCGCAAACTATCAGGTCCTGTATCGCGCAAGGCTGGGCAGAGCCCTGGTTCAACAATCCCCTGAAGCCTGAGTGGCTGGTCTGCAGGTTGACATCCAGCGGCCGTCTCGTTGCCGCGCCGGGACCGGAATAGGCATGAACGCACACCTCCTGCCAGCGCTCGCAACGGCCCCGCACTCCCCGGCCGCGCCGACCTTTTCGGTGCCAAACCCCGGCGACCCGAGACACGCAAAAAATCTTGAGTGTCTCTTGCCAGCCTGAATCGAAGCGTCACCAAAGCATGCTTTCCGCCACTACCGCGCGGATCGGCGAAGCCGAGATCCGTCGTTATGAAATCGATGGGGTTATCTGCCTGCGTGGCGCCTTTTCAGCCCGGTGGATCGAACAGATGGGTGCGGCGGTAGACACGGCGATGGCGGCGCCGGGCCCGCTTGCCGAGGACTACGTAGGCAGGGAGGGTACCGGGCGCTTCTTTGGCGATCTCGATATCTGGCAAAGGCATCCGCCCTTTCGGCGTTTCGTTTTTCAGTCGCCCGCGGCCGCGATTGCCGGCCACATCATGCGCGCAACCCGGGTCAACTTTTTCTACGACCAACTGCTGGTTAAGGAACCCGGCACATCGGAGGCGACGCCCTGGCACCAGGACCAACCCTACTGGGCAGTGTCTGGCCGACAGGTCTGTTCGATATGGTTGCCATTCGATGCCGTCGAACGCTCCACCTGTCCGCAGTTCGTCCGCGCTTCCCATACCTGGCCGGAGTTTAGCCCTTATCATTTCGCCGACGGCACGCCCTATGAAGGAACCGGACTCCCACCGATGCCCGCCATCGAAGGTGAAGGCCATGATATCCTCGACTGGCAGCTCGCGCCCGGCGACTGCCTAGTCTTTCAGGCCATGATCGTCCACGGCGCACCCGCCAACCACGGTCAAAACCGCCGCCGGGCCTTGGCGACGCGTTGGGTTGGCGACGACGCGCGTTATTACCGCCGCCCGGGTGAAGTGGCAATTCCGACCAGCGACCCCGGATTGGCCGATGGCGCGGTGATGGGCTGCCAAGCCTTCCCACTGGCATGGTCTGCTTCATAACACCTACTTCAGTCCTGGATCGTCACTCCACGACCTCAGCCACAATTACTCACGAATGACTTCAAATTTTTCAAATATAACGTTGATTTTCAATCTATATTTTAAGTCTATTGAGTGTTTTTTCTGGGCTGCGCCAGCGTCCGCGCTCACGGAAAATTAAGCGATATCGATCATATTGGCCGCCGTGGCGCTGCGCGGGCTTCGCAACGCGTTCAGGCGCGCGCCAGCCATACCATGATCCGCGGTCATCAACGGGACATGCAATGAAAAGACCAGGACTTAGCGTGGCGCCTCTTATTTGCGCTCTGCTGCTCACGGGCTGCGGAGGCGTCTACGACAAGACCAAGGGGTGGGCGAACCGACTGTCGGACTGGGCCGAGACCGAGTTGGAGACCATTGCCGAACGCCCTAGCCCACAAAACCGGGAGATCGAGCGTGGTGTGGTCACCGGCCCCGCCGCGGACAATCGATCGGCTTTTCCCGCAAGAAGTCGAGGACAGACGCAAGCAAGCCGCGAAGACTCGCTGCGCCGTTCGACAACGGCCGGCCGCCCGTCCATAGCGGCGACCGGAATGTCGAGGACCGGGGACAAGGCCCCACCCCTGCCTAAGGCCAAGCCTGTGGCAGCGGTCGCAGCGGTCCCTTCGCAAACCGTGGCCCCTTCGCGAGCCGTGGTTCCTTCGCAAGCTAACGACAGCGGCTTCATCGTCCACCTGTCATCGATGCGCTCGCAGAGCAGCGCTCATCGCCAATGGGAAGAGCTGCAACGCACCTATCCGCGTTATCTGCGAAAACTTAAGATATCGGTGCAAAAAGTCGATCTAGGCGAGCGCGGCGTGTTCTACCGGGTGCTCGCTGGACCCTTTCCCGACAAACGCACGGCCCAGCAGGTCTGCTCGGGATTGATGGCGCAAAAGCAGTACTGCACGATCATCGCTCGCAGGGCTGCATCCTAAAGCGATTTCCAATGGTTAGATCAGTTCCATGCGCATAGTTGGGTCGCCCAACGAACGCGATTCCAACTAAACGCATACTGCTCTGGGCGTCGGCCAAGCCTCCGCAAGCTTTCCACCCAAGGCCGGACGCCGACCCTTCATGCTGTCGGATTTGCGGCACACGCCATCGCGCTGCAATGCGGTCAATACAAACCAGATTTTTCGAGAAATGGTCGGAGCGGCAGGATTCGAACCTGCGACCCCTCGGCCCCCAGCCGAGTGCTCTACCAGACTGAGCCACGCTCCGACATTTGCTTCACCGCGCCTAAATCGACAGACAGGCACCATTTCGGTGGCAAGGAAGGCGCTCTATATACAGTCGCGCAAAGTGCAACGCAATGCTTCGCGCGGCCCTACCCCTTCGCGTCGCGCAACAGGTCGCGCAACTCCACAAGCTCCTGCATCAGGGGCTCCAACTCGTCGTTGATAGCTTGCTGGCTTTGCGCGGCCGGCGCCGCATCGGACGTCCCGGTTTCACTCTCCGGGATTTTGCCACGGCCTTCGCGCAGCAAACGCTGAACGCCCTTTATAGTATAGCCATCGCGATACAAAAGATCGCGGATCTGACACAGCAGTTCGACATCTTCGGGCCGATAATAACGCCGACCTCCGCCACGTTTCAGTGGCCGGACCTGCGAGAACTTGGTTTCCCAGAACCGCAGAACGTGCTGCGGCACGTCCAATTCGTCGGAGACCTCGGAAATGGTACGGAACGCGGCTGCGGATTTACCCCCTGGGCGGGTCGTTGACATACTGCCGTCCTGGATCCTAGGTTGCTGACATGCGGGGTGAGCCTGAAGACATTCGGGCTAGAAAAGCCATGCGATCGAGATGCCGGCACGCCTGCCAACAGGAGCCCCGCCCCTCACATCTTGATTGCCGACAAGACCCTGTTGATCTTTTCCTTGAGTACGTGCGAGGCCCGAAAAACAAGAACACGGCGCGGTAAAATCGGTACCTCTTCGCCGGTTTTCGGATTGCGGCCAATTCTCTGCCCTTTTTCGCGGACGGAAAAGCTTCCAAAGGAAGACACCTTCACCATCTCGCCCCTGACCAGAGCATCGGATATCTCGTTCAAGACGGATTCAACCAATTCCGCCGACTCGTTACGCGACAAGCCCACTTCCTGATAAACTGCTTCACTCAAATCAGCGCGAGTGACCGTACCAGCGGCCATGATTGCCCCCCTCATCCGCAAATTCGGTGAACGTTACCGCAAGCTGAGCAAGCGGTCAATTATCGTGCGTAAACCGGGGGATGCTGTGCGTTTTTGACACATGTTGGAAGACCGGTTCACTCTGGCCGGCACTACCAACGCAGCAATGCAGAACCCCAGGTGAAGCCACCGCCCATGGCCTCCATGAGAATCAAGTCGCCGCGCTTGATGCGGCCATCCGTCACCGCCTCGCAAAGCGCCAGTGGAATGGACGCCGCGGAAGTGTTGGCGTGGCGATCGACGGTCACAACCACGCGCTCCTTTGGAAGGTCCAAACGCTTGGCCATCGATTCGATGATCCGGATGTTGGCTTGATGTGGCACCATCCAGTCTATATCCGAAGCCTTTAAATCATTTTTTTCGAGCGCTGCATCAATCGCGTCAGCCATACGTACGACAGCATGGCGAAAGACTTCCTTGCCCTCCATGCGCAAATGACCGACCTGGCCGTTCGACGACGGGCCACCATCGACATACAGTGCATCGTGATGCCGTCCATCCGAATAGAGGTGCGTCGAGATGACACCGGCGTCCTGCGGGGTCCCGCCGTTTTCGGCGGCGCGCAGCAGCACGGCTCCGGCCCCGTCGCCAAACAGCACGCAGGTTCCGCGATCCTCCCAGTCGAGAATGCGCGAAAAGGTCTCGGCGCCAATGACCAGGGCCGTTCGAGCCTGCCCAAGGCGCAGAAAGTTGTCGGCGACGGAGAGAGCAAAGACAAAGCCGCTGCATACGGCCTGAATATCGAAAGCGGCGCCGCGCGTGCAGCCAATCTGCTCTTGGATGCGAGTGGCTGTGGCGGGAAAGGTTTCGTCGGGCGTCGAGGTCGCGCAGACGATCAGGTCGACCTCGTCGGCATCAATTCCCGCCTGTTCCAGGGCTTGCCGCGCCGCGGCGCTGCCCAGATCGGACGTCATCTCGTCGTCGGCGGCGATGTGGCGTTGACAGATACCGGTCCGCTTGCGGATCCAGATGTCGGAGGTTTGCAGTCGCTGCGACAATTCTTCATTAGTAAGAACTTGGGCCGGGAGGTAGGACCCGCAACCCAAGGCCAGAGAGCGCAAGGCCATCAACCGGTCGCCGCTCGGGCCTTGCCGGGGGTTCGGTCAAGTGTGGCAAAATCCGACTGAATCTTCTCGATAATACCGTGCTTTTCCATATCAACCGCTACCCCAATTGCGTTGGCGAAGCCGAGCGAATCGGTGCCGCCATGACTCTTGACCGTGATCCCGTTCAGGCCGAGGAACATGGCGCCGTTGTAGCGCCGTGGATCGACCCTTTTGCGCAACTTGCGCATGGCGGGACGGGCCAAGAGATAGCCCAGACCAGCCAGTATCGATGAGCGAAAAGTGCGCCGAATGTACTCGTTGATGAGTTTGGCCGTACCTTCCGCGGTCTTCAACGCCACGTTTCCGGTAAACCCATCGGTCACCACGACATCGACCGAACCCATGGCGATGTCGTCACCCTCGATAAATCCGACAAATTTCCCCGGCAGCGCAGCCGAACGCAGCACAGCGGCCGCCTCGTGCAGGGATTCGTGCCCCTTCATGTCTTCCGACCCGACATTGAGCAAGCCATAGGTTGGCTGCAGGATGCCCACAACCGAACGAGAGAAGGCGTTGCCCATGACCGCGAAATCAATCAGATTGTCGGCATCGCAGCTTACGTTGGCGCCAAGGTCGAGCATCACCGTCTCGCCACGCATGGTCGGGAAAAACGACGCGATCGCCGGCCGGGAGACCCCCGGCAGCGTTTTCAAGACGAACTTGGCCATTGCCATGAGGGCGCCGGTATTGCCGGCCGATACGACACCGCAGGCCTCGCCTTCGCGCACCGCGTTAATGGCCAGGCGCATGCTGGAATTGCGCCCGGACCGCAAGGCAATCGACGGCTTCTCGTCACTGCGCACGATATCGTCGGTATGTACGATCTCGGAAACGGCTTTGAGCTTGGGCATCTTGTCGAGCAGCGGCGTAATTTCGCTTTCGCGCCCAAAAATGAGGTAATGAACATGCGGGAAGCGTTCGCGGGCGATATTGGCGCCGGAGATGACCATGCGGGGAGCCAAATCCCCGCCCATGGCATCCAATGCAATGGTCACCTTTTCGCTCACCCAGACCTCATCTCTTCCGCGGACATCTGCCGCCCGACAATCCCTGAGGTGCTTCCCCGAGGGGCGTGGCCGCGGTCATGCAGCTTCGCCTCAGGCCTCGGCCTCGACCACTTCGCGGTCCTTATAATAACCGCAAGCTGCGCAGACGTGGTGCGGTCTTTTCAGTTCGCCGCAATTCGGGCATTCCTGATGGCTGTTGGCTTTCAGCGCGTCGTGGCTTCGGCGCATGCCCCGGCGCGAACCACTGATCTTACTTTTAGGGACGGCCATAGTCTCAAACTTTCGACATATTAGGAAAGAGGGGGTGATGGAGGCGGCTTCTTAGCCAAAATTCGGGCCGGCAGCAAGCCTTGTCACAGCAAACCCGCGGCCCCACAAGCGCATTATTTTCCGACCTTGAGGTCACGCAGGACCGAAAAGGGGGTATCGCCCCGAGGCTGCGGCTCAAGTTCTTGGCGGATATCGAGGTTATCGCTCGCGGCCGCCAGTCTTGCAGGATCGGCGCGCGGATAGGGATCCAGGCTCAACGCCATTTGTTGTGCAACAATTTCGCCGAGATCAAGCCCAAAGTCTGCGATGGCCTCCGCCGGGTCGTCTTCCTCGACGTCGATCAATATTTCCCCCGGTGCCGGCAGCGACGCCTCGGGTGCGGTGGAGAAAAGCTGCCGAAATTCGCCGCTCAGGGTGTTTTCGACCGGCAGAAGGCTGGTCACGCAGCTTTGCGTCACATCCGCCGTGAAGCTACCTTCAACCAGGATCAAGTGCGGACCCTTGCCTCTGACCGAAAGCCGGGCTTCGAGCCGCTCCAGCGACAACAACTCGAAACGCCCGGCCAGCGCGGTACGCTCCTGATTGTCGGCGACAATCTCGCGGTCGCAGATCTGGCCTCCTATGCGCTCGAGCGGCAAGAG